>DYEN01000301.1 GCA_020725705.1 Anaerolinea sp. | reverse complement strand
GAACTGGTGGCGGTCATGCGCCGGACGGGTGCGCTGGCCGAAGACTACGCCCGGCGGCACGGCGTCCCCAAATGGACGGGCAACGCGGACGGGCTGATCCACGATCCCGATGTCAACGCGATCTGCATCGCCACTCCCCCTGATACTCACTGCGAGTACACCCTACGCGCCGCCGACGCGGGCAAACCCGTTTACGTCGAAAAACCGAGGGCGCGCACCTATGCCGAATGCCAGATCATGCTCGAAGCGTGCCATGCGGCGGGGGTGCCGCTGTTCGTTGCCTATTACCGGCGGGCGCTGCCGCGCTTTGTCAAGATCAAAGCGCTGATTGACTCCGGGGCGATCGGCGCGGTGCGCGCCGTCCACATGCAGCTCTTTGACGATGCGCGCCCCGACCCATCCGCCCTGCCCTGGCGCTTCCGGCCCGAGATCGCGGGGGGCGGCCTGTTCGTGGACCTCGGCGCGCACATGATCGACTTTCTGCTCTACGCGCTGGGGCCGATTGTCGCGGCGCACGGCGACGCCGGCAACCAGACCGGCCGCTACCCCGCCGAAGATATCGTCAGCGGCAGCTTCACCTTTGCCGGCGGCGCGCACGGGACCGGGCTATGGTGGTTCTCCAGCCCGCAGCGCGCTGACTTCACCGAGATTTACGGCACAGAAGGCACGCTGCGCTATGCGTGTTTCGACAACGCACCGGTGAGCCTGCGGCGCGGCGACGGCGAAGAGCAGTTCATCATCGACCACCCGCCGCACGTTCAGCAGCCGCTGATCCAGACGGTGGTCGATACGCTGCTGGGCGGCGGCCCGTGTCCCAGCGCCGGCGAGACTGCCGCCGAAACCAACCGGGTCATGGACCAGCTTCTCGCAGGCTATCGTGCCCGCCGGGGCGGCGAACATGCATTGCGTTCTTGACGGTTTCTGATCACAAGCTCACGCCTCGCCAGACACCGGTATGCTATAATGCGGGGCGGCTGCGCCGGCGCTGGCGCGCGGTCGTACTTTCCTCTTTATTGGCTCACACCGAAGCGGGTTCTAGCGGGTGATTGCAACCCATGCCTGACAAAAAAGAGTTCGTTCATCTACACGTGCACACCGAGTTCAGTCTGCTCGACGGCATGAGCCGCATCAACCAGCTCGTCAGCCGGGCAACGGAAACCGGGATGCAGGCCCTGGCGATCACCGATCACGGGACGATGTACGGCGTGATCGATTTTTACCGGGCCTGCAAGAGCGCCGGGATCAAGCCGATTATCGGCATGGAAGCCTATCTGGCGCGGCGCAGCATGAAAGATCGCGATCCGCAGTTCGACACCAAGCCGTACCACATGCTGCTGCTGGCGCGCAACGAGACCGGCTACAAGAACCTGCTGAAGATCGCCTCGGCAGCCCAGCTCGAAGGCTACTACTACCGCCCGCGCATCGATCATGACTTTCTGGCGGCGCACGCCGAAGGGCTGATCGCCACGTCGGGCTGCCTGGCCGCCGAGATCCCGCGCATGGTAGAAGAAGGGCGCGAAGCCGAAGCCCTGGCCCAGATCGGCTGGTATCAGGATGTCTTCGGGGCCGAGAATTTCTTCCTGGAGCTACAGCATCACGACATCGACGAACTGCACCGGCTCAACCAGTGGCTGCGCGCCAACCAGGATTACGCGCGCGCTCGCCTGCTGGCGACCAACGACGTGCATTATGTCCTTGAGGACGATTACGACGCGCACGACACGCTGCTGTGCATCCAGACCGGCAACGTCAAGAACGAGCAGAACCGGCTGCGCTTCGCCAGCCGCACCTTCCATCTGCGCACGCCCGGCGAGATGTGGCGCCTGTTCGCGGACGTGCCCGAGGCGCTGTCTAACACCCTGCTCGTCGCCGAGATGTGCGAGCTGAACCTGGATTCGAACGGCTATCATCTGCCTGTCTTCCCCGTGCCGCCCGGCTTCACCGCCGAAACGTATCTGCGGCATCTGTGCGAGCGCGGCCTGCGCTGGCGATACGGCAGCCGCGCCGACGACCCGGAGATTCGCCAGCGGCTCGACTACGAGCTGGGCATCATCCACAACATGGGGTTCGACACCTACTTCCTGATCGTGTGGGACCTGTGCGAGTTCGCGCGCCATGCCGATATCTGGTGGAACGTGCGCGGGTCGGGGGCGGGCAGCCTCGCCGCCTACGCGCTCGGCATCACCAACATCGACCCGCTGAGCAACGGCCTGCTCTTCGAGCGCTTCCTCAACCCGGGGCGCGTTTCGATGCCGGATATCGACCTCGACTATCCCGAAGACCGCCGCGCCGAGATGATTGAATACTGCGCGCGCAAATACGGCGAGGACAAGGTCGCCGCCATCATCACCTTTGGGACGCTGGGCAGCAAAGCCGCCATCCGCGACGTGGGCCGCGCGCTGGACTATCCCCCGACCGAAGTAGATCGCATCGCCCGGTTGATCCCCACGAGCGGCAAGCCGATCAAGTTCGACGACGCGCTGAGCGACGACCCGGAAAAGGCGCTGCCCGATCTGAAAGCCGTCTACGAGGGCGACCCGGCGGCGCGTCGCCTGATCGACGCGGCACGCCAGCTTGAGGGGATCACGCGCCACGCCAGCACGCACGCCGCAGGTGTGATCGTCGCTGACAAGCCGCTGGTCGAGTACATCCCGCTTCATCGCCCGACCAAAGGCTCCGGCGAGGACGCGCCGGTGAAGATGGTGACGCAGTTTCCGATGGAAACGTGCGAGTCGATCGGGCTGCTCAAGGTCGACTTTCTGGGCCTGTCCACGCTGACCATCATGCGCCTGGCTTGCGAGTTGATCGAGCGCTATCACGGCGTGCATTACGATCTGTCGAACATCCCCTACCGCCCCGACCCGAACGACCCCGAGAAAACGCGGATGGTGCAGGCGACGTTCGAGATGATGGGGCGCGGCGAGACGATCGGCGTCTTCCAGCTTGAGTCGCAGGGGATGCGGCGAATGCTCACCGAGATGCGCCCGCAGCGCTTTGAGCACATCGTGGCCGGCATCTCGCTTTACCGCCCCGGCCCGATGGACTACATCTCGACCTACAACCGGCGCCTGCACGGTCTGGAACCGGTGGAGTACAAGCACCCCAAGCTGAAGCCCATCCTCGAAGAAACCTACGGCATCATCGTCTATCAGGAACAGATCATGCAGATCGGCGCGGAGCTGTTCGGCTATTCGCTGGGCGAAGCCGACCTGATGCGCCGCGCCGTGTCGAAGAAGAAGAAAGAGGCGCTGCTCGAACACCGCGCGATCTTCGTCGAGCGCGGCCCCCAGCACGGCGTCGACGCGGAAACCGCGAACCGCATCTTCGACGACATCGAGTTCTTCGCGCGTTACGGTTTCAACAAATCTCATAGCGCCGACTACGCCGTGCTGACGTGCCAGACGGCCTTCTTGAAGTGCCACTATCCGCATGAGTACATGGCCGCGCTGATGTCCGTCCACCGCGACGATTCGTCCAAAGTCAGCCTGTTCGCGGCAGACTGCGCGCGGATGGGTATTCGGGTGCTGCCGCCGGACGTGAACACCAGCCAGCTTGATTTCACCATCGAGGAACAGCCCGACGGCTCGCGCGCCATTCGCTTTGGGCTGGGCGCTATCAAGAATGTGGGAGTCGGGCCGCTGCAGCATATCCTGGCGGTGCGCGAGGAAGGCGGCCCGTTCACCGATATTGACGACTTCTGCCGGCGGGTCGATCTGCGCATCGTACAAAAGCGCGCGCTGGACTCGATGATCCGGGTCGGCGCGCTCGACCGCTTCGCTCCCCGCCCGACCCTGCTGGCGGCGCTCGACCGGATGCTGAGCGTCTCAGCCGAGCATCACAAAGCGCGCGAGATCGGGCAGATCAGTCTGTTCGGCGCAGCGACCGGGGTCGCCTACGGCGCGACCGACAGCGTGCTGAGTTATCTGACAGATGTCAAGCCGGTGACCAAGCGCGAGATGCTCCGCTGGGAGAAGGAACTGGTCGGCCTCTATGTGACCGATCATCCCTTGCAGGCGGTTATGGCGCAGCTTCAGCATGCCATCACGCACACCAGCGCGGAGCTGGTCGAACTGGGGGACCAGGCGAACGGCATCTCCGTCACGATCGCCGGGCTGGTCGCCGACGTGCGCAGCATCATTACCAAGAAGGGCGACGCGATGGCGATCCTGACCATCGAGGACATCACGGGCATGATCAACGCGGTGATGTTCCCGCGCGTCTGGAACGAATACCGCGATCGCGTCGAGGTGGACAGCGTGTTGATCGTGCGCGGCAAGGCGGACACCAAGCGCGGCGACGTGCAGATCATCGCGGAGTCGGTTTCGCAGAACTTCGAGGTGGTGACAGCCGACCACGAGCCGCCGGCGATGACCGCCCCGACGCCGTCCTGGCTGGCGGAAGGGGACACCGACCTCTACGATGAGGAAACCGGCGAAGTCGCCGTCCCCGCGCCTGCAACGCCGGAGCCGCCTGCCGTCGAAGCCGTGATGCCTGCCAGCGCGGGCGCCAGCGTCCCGACCGCCCCGCCGCTGGAACCACCGCGCATCGCTGCGGAAACTTTCCCGCGCGAGCCGGGGTTGATCACCGACCGCGAAGTGCCCGGCTGGCTGGATGCCGAGCCGGACTACGGCGGCGAGCTGCCCGACTGGGAATATCGCGACGATACCGGTCACATCATCGGGCCGCACCGCGTCGACGAGAACGGCAACAGCCGCCCACTGGCCATCGATGCGTCAGGCCGGCTGACACCGCCGCCCGCTCCGGCCGCGCGCACCCGCGATGAGCTGGCCGCCGGAGAAGCCCCCATGCAAACCGAGCGACCACTGCGCCGCCCCCCGCGCCGCCCGAACCGGGAGCCGGAAGCACCGCCTCAGCCGGGACGCCTGCTGGTGCTGACCATCACCCGCAGCGACAACGCCGCTCATGACCGCCTGCGGCTGCGGCGCCTGCATGGCTTCCTCACCCAATATCCAGGCCATGACCATTTCTGTTTCATTATCCAGGGCGGCGGCGGGCGACCTGCCCGGCTCGACTTTCCGCGCCACCCCATCGGGATCAACGACGATATTCTGGAGTTCGCCCGCAACCAGCTTGGCGAGGAAAACGTCTCGATCGAAGACGAATCGCCTTTCGGGCACTAGGGGCGGTGATGAAATTCACCCCTCGCCCCCTGACCCCTCTCCCTCTGCGACTGCGGCGCGGGGAGAGGGGAAGATAAGCCGCGTTGCACGGGTCCCTTTCTCGAAGCGAAGGGGACAAGAAGCAGGGAGAAGCCGCGCCGTACAAATCCCTCTCCCTGTGCGCTTCGCTTCGGGAGAGGGATTTCGGGTGAGGGCAAACGCCGCCAACACCGACTGTCACAGGTGTTCTGCTTGGCGCGTGTTCAGCCGCTGACCAGCAGCACGCCGTTGCCGTCCGGGTCGTAAAGCTGCACGGCGTCTGCGCTGCCGTTGCGCTTCTGCGGCTCGTAAGGCTGCCCGGCCTCGTCCAGACGGCGCACCAGCGTCTCCCACGAGGCGCGATCGGGAAGCTGCACCTCAAACGCGATCAGCCCGGCAGCGTCTGACGGCGGGGGCGGTGCGCCCCGCCCTGCCCAGATGTTCAGGCCGAGGTGATGATGGTAGCCGCCCGCTGCCAGGAACAGCGCACCGGGGTACGACCGCTGCGTCACCTCAAAGCCCAGCAGGCCGCTGTAGAATGCCTCGGCGCGGCCCAGGTCCGAGACGTGCAGGTGCACATGGCCGATATCGGTTCGCGGGTCGATGGACCGGCTGGGCCGGAGATCGTCGCGGATCGTATCGAGCAGCGCGCCGACGTCGAGTGGCTCGGTCACCATCACAAGCTGCCCGTTCGACCAGACCCACTGGTTGCGGGGCCGGTCGGTATATAACTCAATCCCGCTCCCGTCCGGGTCAGCCAGGTAGATCGCTTCGCTGACGCCGTGATCGGCGGCGCCTTGCAGCGGCCAGCCATGATCCATCAACCGTTTGAGGACGCGCGCCAGCGCCGGGCGGTCCGGCAGGCGGATCGCGACATGGTATAGGCCGGTCGTGCGGGGCGGTTTGGGGCGCGCCCCGGCCACCTCGGTCAGCAGGATGTGATAGGGCCGGTTCTGGTTGGCGGATAGATAGGCAGTGTTGTGCTTGTGTACCACCTGGTGCAGGCCGAGCAGGCGCCCATAGAAATCCAGGGCGGCAGACAGGTCCGAGACGCGCAGGTGAACATAGCCAATGTGAGCTGCCGCGGGCAAGCGGAACTCGGACATCAACGCTTCATCCTCTCCCAATTTGTCGGACGGTGACGGCCTGGCGCGCTGCGCCGCGTCGGGCCAGCGGATGAGGCAAAACCGCCATCCCCCTCACCGCGCTATTGCAGCAGGTCGGGTTCCAGCGTTTCGCGCAGCCAGGCAAGCGCCGCGTCCCGGTCAAAGAACAGCCGGCGTTCGCGGTAGTGATAGGCCAGCGAGCGCAAGAAGCGCTCGAGCTGGTGAGCGACAGGCGTGCCTTCCGGCGCCAGCAGGGCCACCCGCCCACGCAAGCGAGGCCGCGAGCAGGCGAGCGCCGCCGCGCACTCGCGGGCATAGGGCGTGACGATCACGCCGGGCTGGGTGAGATCGAGCAGAAGATGCAGCGGGCGGTTCGCCTCGTCACAGCGGCGCATCAGGTCACTCAGCGCGTCTGCGGCGGCGTCGATCGCCCCGACCGCGACATCGGAAAAGCAGAAAACAATGATCCGGCCCTGGTCCAGCGTCTGGCTGACGACACCGGCTGCGATGTGTGTGTCATGGCGCAGTGGTATCCGCGTGATACCCCGGGCACCTCGCATCGCGTGCTCCCCCTTCCCCTCATGTGTACGCTTTGAATCATTTTACCCCAGCTTTTGCCCCCTTGTCCCGTTGTTTTCGCCATATCATTCGCCGTAGATTCGGCTCAGTAGGCGGTCCATCAGCCCCGGGAAACGCTGCCCCAGCCCGATAAACAGGCGGTCGATCCAGCGCAGGGTGAGGGTGCGCGGATGGCGCTCCAGGGCGCGAGCGATCCCGCCTGCCACCTGTTCAGGCGTCATAGTGGGCCAGCGCGTCGCAACCCGGCCCGAGCGCCCCAGGCGCCGGGCGGCGAACTCGGTATTCGCCTGCCCGACGCGGATGACGGTGACATGGATCCCGTCCGCGCGTAGCTCTCCGCGCAGCGAACGCCCCAGCGCCTCAACGGCGGCCTTGCTGGCGCTGTAAACGGCGGCATAGGGTGCCGGCACCACCCCCAGAACCGACGACACCAGAATGATGTGCCCGCCCCCGCTGGCACGCAGCGCGGGAACAGCGGCCCGCACGCTGTGCAACACGCCGTCCACATTAGTGCGCATCACGGTTTGCAGCGCGCCCCAGTCCGCCTCGACCAGCGGGCCACGGTGCCCGATTCCGGCGCCGGCGACCAGCACATCCAGCCGGTTGAACTCGGCCAGGGTCAGCGCGACGGCACGCTGCATCGCCGCCGGATCCATTACATCCGCCGTCACGGCCAAGATCCGGCCCGGCAGTTGCGCGGCCTCGGCTTCGGCGCGCAGGGCTTCCAGCCGCCCGGTATCGCGCGCGGCGGCGGTCACATGATCGCCCATCGCCGCGAACAACAACGCCGCCGCGCGCCCGATGCCAGAGCTGGCACCCGTGATCAGGATCACGCGCGGGGGGTTGGGTGGGATGAAGGTGCGTCGATACCACTGCATGGCGATCCCCCTGGGGCTACCCGCGTAGCGGGCGCGCCGCCAGCCCCCAGACGTCGGTGCGCACATCGACCGGGAAACCGCTCTCGACATCCACCCGCCACAGCGCGGTCGACGGCATGTAGCGCGCCAGCGCCGGATCACCCGGCTGCGCCCCGGCGGGAATCTGCCCCGCGTTGATCGCCTCGACCAGCGCGCGGTTCGGCTCAACCACCACCGCGAAGACGTACCGCTCGGTGGCGGCCAGCGAGCTGACGCCGTAGACATCGGCACGCCAGGCCAGCTCGCGGATCGTGCCGGTCACCAGGTTCAGGCGATAGAGCTGGATGTTGGCGCTGCGTGTATCGACCGGAAAGGGTGGCTCGACGGTCAGTTCCAGCGGGTTCGAGGGCGTATAGCGCGACACGAAATAGAGCGCGGTATCGTCCGGCGACCACGCCATCCGCTCGATCACGCCCAGCCCGCCCGCGATCTCGATGGTGTAATCGCGTACCCCGCCCGTGATCAGGTCCAGCACGCGGATGCGCCCGTCGGTGGTCGGCCCGGCGAGATGCGTGCGTGTCAGGTTGAGCGCCGCCGCACCGGGCAGAAATGTCTCGTCCTGGATGGTAAAGGCTTCGGCGTGGATGTCGAAGCGACCCAGCCCTGGGTCGGGGAAACAGCACGTGCCGAGCACCACCGCGCCATAGGCGGTCCACAGGTTCGGGCGCCCTGGGCCGAGCAGCCCGCCATCGCGCACGTATAGCGCCGCCGCGAAAGAGAGGTTCGCCCGCCACGATCCCGGCTGGAAGCGCCCGAAATAGCCGGCCAGACGGCCCTGTCCGCCGGTCAGCATCCGCACCGACAGCTCGCGCAGAGGAAAGGCGATCAGCCCGCCTGTGTTTTCGACCTCTTGTGGCGAGACGGTTTCCAGATAGTAGAGGGTATCGCGGTCCTGAGAGATGGTCAGCGTGCGGCCGTATGAGCCGGGCACCCTGGCCGGCG
>DYEN01000300.1 GCA_020725705.1 Anaerolinea sp. | reverse complement strand
GGTCAAGCTCTACATTCTTAACCAGCGCGGTGAAGAACGGCCAGTTCCGGTACATTTCGCGCAGCAACGCCAGGCCACCGCCTTCTGCCGGCTCTGGCAGGCAGTCCGCGCAGAACAGCTCCAGCGCGCTCCCCACCCCATACCAGCTTGGAATGATGGCGCGGCTCTGCATCCACGAAAACACCCAGGGGATGGCGCGAATCTGGACAAAGCCACCCGCCCCACGCTTGGCCGGGCGCGAGCCGATCGGCATCATCGCCAGCTCGTTGATCGGCGTCGCCTGCTGCCAGTAGTCGAGAAAGCCGGGTGTTTCGTAGACAAAAGCGCGATATGCCTCTTCACCTGCCTGAGCAAGCTGATCCATCGCGGCGCGCCACTCCGGCTTGGACTCGGTATAGCTCGGCGTGCCCAGCTCGCTCAGCACGGCGTGCAGGATCTGCTGCAGGTGGCGCCGCGCGATCGCCGCGTTGCTGTAGCGATAGGCGATGACCTCGCCCTGCTCGGTGATGCTGATGCGCCCCTGCATGGCGCGTGGCGACTGCGCGCGGATCGCGCGGTTGGTCGGCCCGCCGCCGCGCCCGATGCTGCCCCCGCGCCCGTGGAACAGCTCCAGCAGCACGCCGTGCCGCTGGCTGACGTCGGCCAGCTGGCGCTGCGCCCGGTACAGCCCCCAGTTCGACGCCAGATAGCCGCCGTCCTTACTGCTGTCCGAATAGCCGAGCATGACGCGCTGCGCGTTCTCGCGCCGGGCCAGATGCGCCTGATAAACCGGATTGCTGTACAGGGCATCCATCACACGCGGCGCGTTCTCCAGGTCGTGAATCGTCTCAAAGAGCGGAACCAGATCGAGCGCGTCGCTCACTCCGACCTCGCAGGCGAACAGCAGCAACGCCAGCACGTCGCTCGGCTCGGTCGTGAAGCTGGCGATCACGGTCCCGATCACCTGCGGGCCATAGCGGCGGTGCGCCTCAGCGATCATGCGCCAGGTGGCGATCACTCGGTTGGTCGTCGAAGAAAACGCCGGCTCGGGCGGGAACAGCGGGCGCGGATTGGCGATCTCGCGGGCCAGCAGCGCCTGGCGCTCGGTCTCGGAGGCGTCCTCGTAGCTCTCGCACAGGCCGTAGGCGTGGAAGATCTCGTCCAGCGCGGCGCGGTGCACGCGCGCATCCTCGCGCACGTCCAGGGGAACCAGGTGCAGCCCAAACAGGCAAACCTTCTGGATCAGCCGCCGCAGCGCGCCCGAAGCCGCGCGCTGACCACGGTTGGCGCGCAGGCTGTCGGCGATGGGCAGCAGGTCGGCCAGCAGGTCACCGCCGGTCCGGTACGCATCGGCCCGCAGGTTGGCCGCGATCGTCCGCAGCCGCTCGCGGTAGACCTCTTTGGCTGCCGACGGGTCGTCCGGGTCCTGGGCGCAGAGGTCAGGATCAACCGGCGCTTCGTCGACCGATTGGGTCAGGTGCTCGGCCAGCAGATCAATCTCGCGCAGATACACCTCGCGCGCCGCGTCGCGCAGCATGCGCAGCGTTTCCAGCGTCACGTCGGGCGTGACATTCGGGTTGCCGTCGCGGTCGCCGCCGATCCACGATGCATACTGCAAGAACAGCGGCAGGTCGGACCAGTCCGCATCCGGATACGTCTCTTCCAGCGCAGCGCGCAGATCGTCGTAGAGATCGACGGCGGTATCCATGATCACGGCAGTGATGAAGTAGATGCCGAACTGGACCTCATCCGCCGGGGTTGCGCGCGAGGTGCGCGTCGGGCGGGTTTGCCACAGTTCCTCAATCGTTTCGGCCAGCGTGTCGCGCAGGGCGCGATCCTCGCGCGGCAGCAGATCGACACGATCGCGCAGAGCGAGCGTTTCGGCGATCTGCCGCAGCTTGACCAACACTTCCTGGCGCTTGGCTTCGGTGGGGTGCGCGGTCATCACCAGCCGGACGCGGATCCGTTCCAGGATGGCGCGCATTTCCGCCGCCGGCACGCCTGCCGCCCGGATCGCCCGCACCGCGCTGACGATGGATTCATCGAGCGCATCCCGGCGCTCGCGCTCGCGCAGCACACGGATGCGGTGCTGATCCTCGGCAATGTTGATGAGCTGGAAGTAGTTGGTGAAGGCTTTGATCAGTATTCGGTGGGTGGCGAGGTCCTGCGCGTCAATCAGGCGAGCGAGCGCGTCCGCCGCCGCCTGATCCCCGCTGCGCCGGGCTTTGGCTGCCGCCCGCACCTGCTCGACGATCTCGAAGGCCGGCTCACCGTGTTGCTCGCGGATGATGACGCCGAGCAGCCCGCCGAGCAGCTTGATGTCGCGGCTGAGTTCGGGCGGTGTCGTGTAGGTCGATTGGCCGGATCCCATCAAACCCTCACACCTGCGATGAAAAAGACGAGTCTGCTTGCATTATCGATTTTTACGGCTTCGGCGGCGCCCGCCAAACAGAACTTTGCCGAACACCTCGAATACGGCGTCGATCAGCGGGATCTCGGCCACAAAACCAAGCACCGCCAGCACCGTCCCGGCGATGCTGGCCTGAGGCACAGTGATCAGGCCAAAGACGTAGTTAACATCGACCTGTAGCGCCTGGCCCCACAGCGAGGCCGACCAGCCCGGCTCGTCGCTGCTTTTGGCGTCCCACTGCGCCGTGAGGCCCACCACAATGACCGAACGCCCCGTGCCGTCCGGCGAAAGAGTCCAGCGCCATTCCACATCGCGCCCCCGTTCCAGCGCCTGCTGCGCCGGATTGAGCGCTTCGATGCGGAAGTCCGGCGCCGAGAGGGTGGCCGTGACGGTGACGTTATGCGTGTCGTAGCGGTCGGCGATCTGGATCGGCGTGGCGACGATCTCGTTGTCTGCGATCTCGGCCACCGGTTGCAGCGAACCATCCTCAAGCGGCTTTAGCTTGAGGCGGACGGCCCCGCTGCCGCCCGCTCGGAATTCGGACGGCCATTCCAGCTCGACGACGCGCTGCTCGAAAGTGGTGGGGACCACCGGGCCGCCACGCGTCTCCTCAGCCGCCGCCGCTGCGGCCTGCAGCGCGAGCGGATCCGGCACCGCAAGCGCGACCTCGGCGTCCGGGTTCAGCACAATGTCGGTGGTCAACGGTGCAGCGCCCGCCAGCGCCTCAAACCCGCCCTGCCCGTCCGGCGCGGGGGCAGGCGCTCCGGCCCCGGATGG
>DYEN01000299.1 GCA_020725705.1 Anaerolinea sp. | reverse complement strand
GTCAGCCTGAGCCGCCGCTGGTGCTCGTTTGCGTCGGCAAGCCACTCGCCTTTCACGCGGCGTTGGAAACCAGCGGCGTTTTCGCGATCAACATCCTCAGCCAGGATCAGGCCCGCTGGGGGCTGGTTTTCGCCGGGCTGGTGCCGGGCGTCACCGATCGCTTCGCCGGCATCGCCTGCACCACTGCAGTCACCGGCAGCCCGCTGCTGCCCGCCACCAGCGGCTGGCTGGACTGCCGCGTGTGGAACGCCTACGATGGCGGCGATCACACGATTTACGTCGGCGAAGTTCTGGCCGGGGATTGGGCGCCAGACCGCCCGCCGTTGCTGTACCACAACCGGCACTGGGGCGGGTTTGTCGCCAGCGCCATCGACCCTATGTCCCCCTCCGAGACGTCACGGCAGCCAGACTAGGTGCACGATCATTTCCTCGTCTTTGAACGCCAGCGGATGGCCGCCGTCAGCCGCCGGAGTCTGGTAGAGGACCTCGGTCTGACCGCTATCCACAACCGTGCGGTAGATTGTGCTGCGCCGGGCCGCCAGGTCGGTGTCCGCCCACACGACGACGCGCTCGTCCGGGCTGAGCGCATACGCGACACCGGTCATGACATCGGCCTGCTGCGGGTCAAACGTCATCTGCGCCGCAACCAGCCGACCGAGCGATCCCCCCACCTCGCCCAAATACAGGCCGGATCCGTTCTGCGGGCAGGTGGCGCTGGACATACCGCGCAGCAGCACGCGGCCATCCTGCAGCCAGGTGGGATGATCCAGAAAGACCTGATCCTGCTCAAAGGCGATCTCGTGCACCGGGCCGCCGCTCGCCGCCGCCACGTACAGCCACTCCGCGCCGGCCAGCCCGACGGCCCCTGAGGTGCATTGGCCGCTGGTGCGCCGCGCGTACCAGTCCGGCAGCAGATAGAGCTGCCGCCTGCCGTCCGGCGAGCGCCACGGCGCGTACGGCTGAATCGGCCTGGTGTCCGCCGGAAGCATCACGCGCTCGTCGCGCAGCCAGTCGTACATCAGATAGCGCGCCTGCAGCCCGCCCACCGGCCCGATGCCCATCAGAATCGTGACCGGGCGGCCGTCCGGCAGCCAGCCGACATCGACCGGCAGACGGTCGGGCGTGCGCAGCATGACACGCGCAGGCTGCGACGCGTCCTGCCACGCCAGATAGGCGACGCGCTCGTCTTCAAGCTGCACGATATAGGCGATCATCTGGGCGCCGGGGGACCACTGCGCGGCGAGGATCTGACCGCCCGGCGGCATTTCACCGATGATCCGCGCCCGTCGCGCCGGCACATCCAGCACCATGACGGCGCGGCCCGCGCTGTACAGCACGCGCGTCCCGGACGGATCGGGCAGCAGCGGGAACAGATGTACGCCCCGGTCGACCTCAAGCGGCGGTGCGGCGCGGCCCATCTCCCAGACCGTCAGCCGCTTCGCTACCCCGCCCTGCACCATCACCAGCGCGCTTTGCCCGGTCACCCCGCCGGGCAAAGAGTACTCCAGCGGGTGGCGCGGGGTCGGAGTGAGGGTTGGCAGCGGCACATAGCCGACCGCCGCGCCCGGCGGCGTGTCCGCCCGGCCGAGCAGCGCCCACCCGATCGCCACCGCCGCGATCACCACCCCGATCGCCGGTGCGATCCACCGGGATTGTTGCCGCCCGTGCATGCTCACACGCCCCTGCTTCCCCGGCTGCTCGCCTAGCGCGCCGGGAACGCCACGCCCTGCTTGACGCGGGTCTCGACCAGCCGACCGTCGCGCAGCTCGTGAATCACATCTGCCTCGGCCATCACCTGCGGGTCGTGCGTGGCGATGACCAGCGTCACACCGCGCTCTGCCACCATGCGCCGCAACAAATCCAGGATACGCCGCCCGGTGCGGGTGTCGAGCTGGCCGGTCGGCTCGTCGGCCAGCACCAGCGCCGGATCGGCGGCCAGGGCGCGCGCAATCGCGACGCGCTGCTGTTCCCCGCCGGATAGCTCGTATGGGCGGTGGTGAGCGCGTTCCGTCAGGCCTACCCAGGCCAGCGCCTCAGCGACGCGCTGCTCGCGCTCGTGCACGTCCAGTTTGCGCATGCGCAGCGGCACGCCGACGTTCTCGCTCGCGCTCAGCAGCGGCATCAGCCCGAAGCTCTGGAAGATGAATCCAATGTGGTGCAGGCGCAGCGAGAGCCGCTCTTGCTCGCTCATCTGCCCCATATCCCGGCCCAGCACGCGCACCGTCCCCTGCGTAGGCGCGTCCAGCCCGGCGATCAGGTTCAGCAGCGTGGTCTTGCCGGAGCCAGAGCGCCCGACAATGGCGGTCATTCGCCCCGGCCAGATGTCGAGCGTGACCCCGTTGATGGCGCGGATATCCTCGCCCGCCAGGTGATAAACCCGCTCCACGCTCTCAAGCTGGACAACCGGTTCGCGGCTGCTGGAATAGACGGACTGCCCGTTAGTCATCGCGCTCGCTCTCCTGATTGTTGCCTGCCCTGAGTCCGTGCGCGCGGTGTTCGGGCCAGACGCCGATATGATCCGTCTCCAGACGCAGACGGACGCGATCTTCCAGGTCCAGCGCCTCGATGTACGCTTCGGGAAGCTGCAAGCGCCCTGCGCGGTCGAGGATGGCGTATTCTTCTTCGTGGATGGCCACGTCGCCTGTGCGCCGGCGCAGGATCTCGGTGCTGGTGCGCCCGTCGCGCATCCCTACCACGCGATCAACCCGCGTGGCAACGGTCATATCGTGCGTCACGACGATGATCGTCACGCCGAACTCGGCGTTGAGCGCCCGCAACGCGTGAAAGATCGCCTCGGCAGACGCGCTGTCCACTTCGCCGGTTGGCTCGTCGGCCAGCAGCAGGGCCGGGCGGTTCGCCATGGCGACCGCGATCGCGACGCGCTGTTGCTCGCCGCCCGACAGCCGATCCGGGCGATGGCGCGCGCGGTTGCTCAGCCCCACACGCTCCAGCAGGTCGGCGGCGCGGGCGCGGCGCTCCGCCGCCGGGAACCCGGCCAGCGCCATCGGCAGCTCAACGTTCTCCGCCGCGGTCAGATAGGGCAACAGGTTGCGCGCCGTCT
>DYEN01000021.1 GCA_020725705.1 Anaerolinea sp. | reverse complement strand
TTGCTTCTTCCAGCGGGCGTCGCGCGATGATGCGCTGCATGGCGCGCACGTGCTCTTTGAGCGTGTCGCCGTAGGGCGTCTGCTTGTGGCGACGCGCTTCTTCTTCCAGCAGGGGGAGCACCTTCGGAGCCGCCTCGGCCATACGCCCGTACCATCCCCGCGCGGCGGCGGTGTCGCCCTCGCTCTCCGCGATCTGGCCCAGCGCGAACGCGCCGTAGACCTGGCCGGTGCGCGGCAGCGTGGGGTCGGCCAGAGCGGCTTGCAGCGCGGGGCGGGCGGCGGCGTGGTCCCCGGCCAGGAAGCGGCACAGCCCCAGGTAATAACGCGTGTTGGCGCTGTCCTCGAAGCGCAGTGCGTGCTCCAGTGCATCGGCGGCCTCGGCATAGCGCGCCTGGTGGCGCCGCAGCGAGCCGAGCGCCCCGTTGACCGAAGCGTAATCGGGCGCCAGGGCGCGCGCCTGTTCCAGCAGCGCGTCGGCCCGATCCCATTTGTTCAGCTCAATGTATGCCAGGGCGACCATCGCCAGCTTGTCCGGGTGACCACGCCCGGCGGTAGCCTCGGCTTCCAGCTCGCGCACCAGCTTGCGATACTCGCCCTGCTGGAGCAACACCAGCGCGGGCGTCCGCCAGCTATACAACCGGGTAACCACCCCGCGCCGCCACCAGCGCAGCGCGATCACCCCGGCGATGAAGATCAGAAACGGAACCCACGCCCGCACACCTCCGCCCGCCAGATACCAGCCGAACGCGCCAAGCCCTAGCGCCGTCAGCGCCAGATTCGCCCACAGCGTGATCGCCCACGTGCCCGGCGGCTCGACCGGCCGGTAGCGCCGCGCCTGCGCGATCATGCCCCGCGCCATCCACACGAAGTAGATCAGAACGAGCAGCGCGATCAGGGTCACAGCGCTGACCTGCCCCGCCACCACCAGCGCCCCCGCCGCGCCAAACGCCACCAGCGCGACCGCCTCGAACCAACTCACACGCCCTCTCAGGCTCATGATTCCTCCCAGATGCGGATCGTCCCGTTCCGCAAGGCGACCGCCAGCCGCGCCCCATCCGGACTCCACGCGACGGCGTTGGCCGCGCCCGGCAGTCGAGCGATCAGCGCCCCGTTGGACGTGTCGCGGATCGTGACACCATCCGCATCCGCAACCGCCCGTTGCGCCCCATCCGGGCGGAGCGCATCCGCCGTCACCTCGACCGGCTCGTACACCGACGTGCCAAGCAGTGCCCCGCTTGCCGGGTCCCAGCGGCGCGCCACTCCGTCGCTGCTCACGCTGATCACCTGCCGGCCGTCCACGCTCCAACCAACCGCCGTGATCCAGTCGGTGTGTTCGAAGCGGTACAGCTTCGGCGCGCAGACCAGGGCACTCCACACGCTCAGCATCGAGTCCCAGCCGATCGCCGCGATCAGATCGCCCCGCGGAGACCAGCTCAGCCGGTCGCCCAGGTGGCCGACCATGTGACCGAGCGGCCCCGCCGCGTCGCTTGGCCTCTCCGCAGCGAGGATACCGAGTGCGCCCATCCCGCCGCCGAGCCGCCACGTTGCGGCCAGCACACCGCCCGCCGGACTCCAGGCCGTGTCGGCCACACCGCCGGGATACAGTACCCCCGCATGTCGCAACTCGCCGGATGCCACATCCCACACCCGCAGCGCGCCGTCCGCGCTCGCGGTCAGGATCTGCGTGCCGGTCGGGCTAAACCGCGCCGCGCTGAGTGGGCTTCCGGCATCGAGGCGCATTCCCGGCGCGAGCGTGTCCGCGTCCCACAGGCGCACCGACCCATCCTGCCCCGCGCTGAGCAGCCGGTCACCCGCCGGGCTAAAATCCAGGTCGGTGATCCAGCCTTGCCCCGCGTCGATCACCGCGGCGGGCGCGCCGGTCGCCGGGTCCCACAGCCGGATTGTCCCGTCGTGACCGCCGCTTGCCAGCGTTTGCCCATCGGGACTCCACGCCACCGCGATCACCAGGTCGGTGTGCCCTTCGAGCGTCCACTGCTCGGCCAGCGCCGCCCGATCCCAGACGCGCACCGTCAGATCGTGGCTGGCGCTCGCCAGCCGCGCCCCGTCCGGACTCCACGCCAGATCGTAAACCGCCCGCGTATGCCCTTGCAGCCGGCCAAGGTCGTCCAGGTCGGGCGTGTAGAGCCAGATGCCCAGCGCGCCGCCCGCTGCGATCGCGCCTCCGTCCGGACTCCACGCGACACTGCGCAGCATCCCGCGTCCCAGCAGCGGGCCGGGGGTGTAAGGGCCGGGGCCGGGGTCCTGGGCGCGGACAGGAACGGCCGCCCCGGCAAGCAGAACAAGACTCACAGCCAGCGTCGCCAGGGTGCGAGTGATAGGCAGCATGGGCGACCTCCAACAGGCCAGGCAGGTTCAGGGCGATTCGGCGGCAATCGTTCCGACTACCGTGAGCGTATAACTGACGGCCGGGCCTCCCAGCGCGTAGAAGGGGATCTCAAAGGCGGCCGCTTCCTGCGGGACAAGCTGCGGTTGGGCGATGAACAGCGTCTCGGTGCCCACCACGTGCCCGGCGTCGTCCCAGATTGCGGCGATGACTTTGACCTGCTCGGCGATCTGCGGACCCACGTTCGCCAACTGGCCGCGGATCACCAGATGTTGCTGGGCGCTGAACAGCGCCTCGTCGTTGGCGATGACGAAATTCTCCGGACCGTAGAAGCTTGTCAGCAGGAAATCGGCGGCGCGCGCGGCGGCTTGCAGTTCGTAGCGCACGAAGCTGGCGGGCCGGCCCCCCTCAAAGCGCAAATCGAACGGCACGCCCTGGCCCGGCGTCAGCACATCTACCGAGAGGATGTCGGACTGTTCGGCCAGCCGGCGACCCTGGTTGTCGAACAGCACGCCGGACAGCCGGATCGCTTCCAGCGGATAGTGGGCGGTGTTGATCGCCTCGCCGGTCAGGTGGAAGATCCCGCTCGGGTCGGTCCAGTCGAGATAGCCGGTGAACGCGATCACGCCGCTGGACGAGGTCACGCCTGCCGCCGCCTGCTGAACCGTCCCGATCGCCAGCTCGGCGTTCGGGTTGACCCTGAAGGTATTGACCACCGCTTGCAGGGTGGCAAGCTGCGCTTCGCCGGCGCCGGTCAGGTCTACTTCCCGCGCGCTGAAAAACGTGCCGTCGCCCTGCAAGAAGATGTTCAGCACCCGCGCGCCAAGCGTGGGATAGGTGCGCACACCGGTCAGGCGCCGGCTGCCGTCGCGCTGATCGGTCCGGTCGATCTCCTGCCAGGTGAAAGCGGCCAGGTCTTCGGGCGGCTGGTAGGCGCTGGCCGCCTGGGCGAACGCTTCCGGCGTCATCGGCTGGCCGGTATTGACAATGTAGACGCTCAGCCGCGCGACAGCCTGCCCCGCTTCGACGGCGGTGAACTGGACGCGCACCCCGTCGCGATCGGGTAGCTCGCTGGCGATCCAGTCCGGCGGGGTCCGTACGGTGAAGACACCTGACGCGTGTCGGTAGCTGACAAATCCGGCGTCCGGCGGGATCGGCGTCGCCATCTGGACGACCGGCGCGCTGCTGCGCCCGGCCGTGCCGCAGGCGCTCAGCAGCAGGCCGAGCATCAGCGCCGCGGCAAGCAACACACCCTGGAAACGAGGACGTCGAGCAGACATACGGTCGCGTCGCTCAGGGGCTGAAGTAGACATACACTTTCAGGCGGCCCAACATGATCTCATCACCGTCCTGCACGCGCCGCTCGACGGAAGCCGGCAGCGCCTCGCCGTTCAAACGCGTGCCGTTGGTGCTGTTGAGGTCCATCAGATACAGCGCGTTGTTGTCGCGCATCAGGCGGGCATGGCGCCGCGAGACGCCGCCTTCTTCGGCGCCGTATGGCGTCAGGTTGATGTACGTCACCCCTTCCGAGAAATCGGTCACGCGCCCCAAAATGACTTCTTTCTTGACCCGGACCATGATCGGGACAGTTTGAGAGCCAACCTGAATGATGATCAAACCGTCTGGGCCGAGGGTGCTGCTCGACAGCCGCGCCGCCTCGTCCACCGCGAGCTGACGGGTTGCCAGCGGAACCGGCACCAGCGCAACCCCGCACCGCTCGCAGAAGGTGGTCCCTGCCCGATTCTCGTTTCCGCAGTGGGCGCAAACCTGCACGCTTTGTTCTTTGTCGCTGGTTGAGTCTTGCACGGGTCTCCTCCCTGTGCTGCAGAATGGCTGTCATTATGGACCGGTTTGCTCTCCCGCGCGACTGCAGCACTTGGGGCGTGCGATGCACTTGACAGGGGAGGCAGTGTTGGATGTTCTCGGAACCCAACTCCCGCGCGTTTGACGCCGTATTTCGCGTGGGCCGGGCTTTCCCGACTCCCTACGGTTGGCGCCGGCTTTCCCTCACGGTCCGGTCTGCAAAGTTCACAGCCTCTAGAGCACCACCCAACCGGCGACGCGGCGTCTCTCAAAGGTACACACCCGCTCGAACCCGGCGGCACGCGCCAGGGCAAGCGCGTCCCCGAACCGGTAGGCGATGTGGTCGGGGCGGTGCGCGTCGCTGCCCAGCGTCAGCAACTCGCCGCCCATCTCGCGATACCAGCGCAGCGCCGCGAGCGCGGGGTGCGGCTCGGAGACGCGCCGCCGATAGCCGCCCGTGTTGATCTCAACCGCGATCCCGGTTTCGATGCACGCCTGCCAGACCGGGCGGTACAGGTCTTCCCACTCGCGCGTGTCGAAGCGCCCGTACACATCGAACCCGGTGCGCTTGATTACATCCACATGCGCCAGAATCTCGAACCCGCCGCCCCGGATCATCCCGGCCAACTCCGCAAAATACGGCGCAAACGCTTCGGCAGGGCTGCGCGCCGCGTAATAGTCCGGGTCGAAGACGTTGTTGGGGCCGCACCAGTGCAGGCTGCCCAGCACGAAATCATAGGGCCAGGCATCCAGCGTCGCCCGGTGAGCAGAGCGGTAAAGATGCGGTTCGCCCAGCTCGACCCCGGCGCGGATGGTCAAACCCTGCGGACCAAACGCCGCCCGCGCTGCTTCCAACCGCTCGAAGAAACGCGCCGGCTGGTAGAACCCCGGACATTGGTCGTACGGATTCAGATCGTAATGTTCGGTGAAGGCGATCTCGGCCAGCCCCAGCTCAACCGCACGCGCGCACATGCTCGTCATGCTCGCGTCCGAATCGCAGCTATCGACCGTGTGCAGGTGATAATCCGCCGGCATTGCGCCGTTAGCAGAAAAGCGGTGCGGCGACATTATGCTCCCTCTCGTAGCACGGCGCTCAGCGCCGGGTATAGACGATCTCGCCTTCGACCAGCACAACCGACGTCCCGTCCGGATCAGCGACAGCGGCCAGACGAACCCCGTCCATCAGGCGGTCCGGCTCGTAGATCAGCGGCACGTCCGCGCAAACCAACTGCTCGATAATCGCGTCCAGCCCGGTCACATGCAGCGTGATATGCCGCGCGCCGGGCCGGATCGGGTCCCCCGGCGGATCCGGCTGCCCCGTCACTGCGCTGCCACTGACCAGTTCCAGCAGCGTCCGACCGGCCGCTAGATGCGTGATGGTCAGCCCGGTTGCCGGCCAGTCGAACTGACCCAACACGCGAAACCCCAGCAGGCCGCGATAGAAGTCGAGCGACCGCGCCAGGTCCGCCACCGCGATCCCCACTTGGGCGATGCCGTGAACCTGCGGCAGCGCCGGGGCGGGCGTGTCTTCCGGCGAGGGGTGTGGCTCGGGAGCGCGCTCCCGCCTGGAAGTTGCTACCGGCCATGTCCCGGCGAAAATCGGGAGCGCGTGCCGCTCCGGGTCGTCGATATAGCGCGCCAGCCGCCGGATCAGGCGCTGAACGGTTTTCGGCTCGGTTGGCACATAGGGATAGACGGGCAGATCGGGATGCAGGCCCAGAATCTGGCGGATCTCGACTGAAGACAGCGCGTCCGGCTCATTCTGGCGCCCGGCGGCGATGACCACATGCGCGTCCGGGTGCTGTGCAGCGATCCGGCGCAGCGCGGTGCAGATCGCACGCGGGGCCAGGATCTTCACCGCGTCGATGATCACGACGTACCCGTCACAGCGCAGCAGCGCGGCGCCCGGCGCCATCTGATCGCTGAGCGACTGCACATAGACCGGCTGCGAAGCCACACCCGTCAGCTTGACGAAACACGGGGCGCCGCTCCCCCGCCCAATGCGCGATTCGGCCGGCTCCATCTCCCAGACCAGCCGCATGAACGATTCAGTATCGACCGGGGACAGATACGTTTCTTCATGGGCAGGCACGACGCGTGTCTGATCCGGCTCGTAGAACCCAAACACCGCGATCTTATACATCGTCCGGGCAACCCCCTTGTGCGCCGCGGCCGTCAGCCTGGGGAATTATAGCGCGAGCAACAGCATGTGGTAGGGCCGGGCCGGATCAAGGGGTGTGCTGGTGCGCGGGGGTGGCGTCGGACACGGTTGGCTCGGACGTCTGAGAGGTGGCGGGCAGCGTGAAGCTGAAGACGCTGCCCTGGCCGGGGGCGCTCTCGACACCCACTTCGCCCCCGAGCCGCTCGACAATGCGCAGCACAATCGAGAGGCCCAGGCCGTGTCCCTTGGTGTCGACCTCGCTCAGCTGGGTAAACGGCGTGAACAGCTTGGCCTGCTGCTCCTGGCTGAGGCCGGGGCCATTGTCGCGCACCCAGAAGCGTACACGGCCATCGTCCAGCACCGTCGCGCCAAGTTCAACGTGCGGGGGCGTGCCACCGTAGCGCAGCGCATTACTCAGATAGTTGACCCAGACCTCTTCGATCCAGGGCGCATACCCAAGCGCCACCGGCCACGAGGCCGGCAGCACCACCGTCGCCTGCTGCTCCTCGATCAGATAGGCCAGCCGCGCCTGGGCTTCGCGCACGATCTCGGCCATATCCAGCGGCCGGACCGCGATCTGGCTGTTGCGCATCTGCGAGAGCAGCAGCAGTTCGGTGATGATGGTGTTCATCTTCTGCACGCCCTGCACGATCAGCCCCAGGTAGTGCTGGCGTTCCTCTTCGCTGAACGACTGGTACTCGTCGTGCAGCATCTCGGCAAAGCCCAGCGCCAGGCTGAGCGGGCCTTTCAGATCGTGCGCGACGGTGTGCGCAAAGGCGTCCAGTTCCTGGATCAGCTTTTCGCGTTCGGCAGCCGCCGCCTGCTGCTCGGTGATATCGCGCATAGACACCACGCGCACCGTATGACCCTGGCTCGGCGCGTGAGCGCTGCGCAGTTCCAACGGGAACCGGCTGCCGTCCTTGCGCACCCCGACCACGACTTCCATCGCCGGCTCCGGGTTGTGCAGCCGCCGGATCATCGCGTCGCGCGATTCGGGCGCTGCCAGGTCGAGCGCCGGGCGGCCGATCAGCTCGTCGAGGGTATAGCCGAACATCGCCGCCAGCGCAGGGTTCGCATCCACAATGACGCCGTCGTGGTGGAGCGCGATGCCTTCCGAGGTCGCCGTGGCAAGCTGCCGGAAGCGTTCTTCGCTTTGCCGAAGCTCCGCGACGCTGCGCTCCAGTTCCGCTTTGCCGCGCATGTTGATCAGCCGCAGCCGCTGCAAACGGCGCAGCGTATCCACGCGCGTCCAGTGGATGATCAGCGCGACCGAAACCGATCCGAGCAGCGAGAGCGCCACCTGCGTAGGGTTGGTGTTCGGGTAAAGCTGCCACACGACGACCAGCCAGGTCGCCGCGGACAGCGCCAGGATCACCAGCAGCCAGCGCAGCGACAGGACGAAGAACCCTGCTGCGGCGATCAGCAGCGCGTAGTTAGTTACCTGGCCCGCGCGCAGTTCCAGATGGAGCACCGTATTGACGGCCAGGAACAGGATTACCAGCCCCAACCCGAAGGGGTAAGTCCAGCGCATGGGCAGCATCCACCGGCGCAGCGCAAGATGTGCGCCCAGCATGATCGCGCCGGTGGCGAAAGCGGTGATGGGGACGACGGGGTGTTCGGCACCGATGCCGAAGAGCACTGTGCCAAGCGCGAGAATGAAATAGCTGGCGCTCAGCCCCAGCGTCAGGGGGCGGAGCGTGTCGCGCAGGGTTTCATTCAGCGCGACACGCAGTTCCTGTTCGCTGATAAGGGGCGTTTCCGGGCCGGTTAGCCGGCGCGCGTCTGGCTCGCCAAAGGCCGCCTCATCGGGCGCACCGGGAATACTGCGCGTCTTATCCATTCACACAACCTGGCCGGCTTTCTGCCCCGATCACGGTTTATAGGTTCAGCATATGACCCTCAAGGCCATGCGCGGCTTCCATCAGGGCTTCGGACAGCGTCGGATGGGCGTGGACGTTATTCGCCAGCTCGTAGGCGGTCAACTCCCACTTCTGAGCCAGCGTTAGCTCGGGCAGCAGCTCGGTCACGTCCGGGCCGATCAGATGGCCACCCAGCAGCTCGCCGTACTGCTTGTCGCTGATCAGCTTGACGAACCCGACCGGCTCGCCCAGGCCAAGTGCCTTGCCGTTTGCCTGGAAGGGGAACTTGGCCACTTCGATATCGTAGCCAAGCTCGCGCGCCTGCTTCTCAGTATACCCGAAACTGGCGACTTGTGGCTGGCAATAGGTGCAGCGCGGCAGCATGGTGTAGTCGAGTGTGGTCGTCTCGACCCCGGCGATCGACTCCGCCGCGATGACCCCCTGCGCGCTGCCGACGTGCGCCAGCATCAGCTTGCCGGTCACGTCGCCGACGGCCCACACGCCCGGCACACTCGTCGCCATGTGCTCATCAATCTCAATCGCGCCGCGGTCGTTGATCTTCAGGCCCTCGATGTTCTCCAGGCCATAGCCCTCAAGGCGCGGCTTGAAGCCGATGGCCTGCATCGCCTTCTCCGCCTCAAGCACCTGCGACTCGCCGTCCTTGCTCACGGTCACCTTGACGCCTTTGCCGGTGTCTTCGATCCCCTCGACGCGCGTGCCCGTCATGAACTTGATGCCCAGCTTCTTGTACTGGCGCTCGATCTCCGTCGAGACCTCTTCGTCTTCCAGCGGCAGCAGGTGACCCAGGTACTCCACAATCGTCACGTCGACGCCGTAGGCGTGCATCACGTACGCGAATTCCATCCCGATCGGCCCGGCGCCGGCGATGATGATGCTCTTGGGCAGCGTGTCGGACATGATCGCTTCCAGGTAGGTGATCACGTTATCCGAAAGCTGCGTGCCGGGCAGCAGGCGCGTCTCGGCCCCGGTCGCGATGATCAGGTTTTTGGTCTTCAGCGTTTCGGATTTGCCGTCTTCCAGTTCAACCGACACCGTCGCCTTGTCCTGGATCGTGCCCCAGCCGTTGTAGGTGTCGATCTTGTTCTTCTTCATCAAGAAGCCGACCCCTTTGGTCAGGCGGTTCGAGACCTCGCGGCTACGCTTGTAGGCCACGCTGTAATCCACCGACACGCCGCCCTCGGCTTGGAAACCGAACTCCTTGAGCCGATGCTGGAAGATGTGCGCCAGTTCTGCGTTGCGCAGCAGGGCCTTGGACGGGATACATCCGACATTCAGGCAGACACCGCCCCACCACTGCTTCTCGATGATGGCCGTCTTCAAGCCCAACTGAGCGGCGCGGATCGCGGCGATATAGCCGCCCGGCCCCGCGCCCAGGACAACGACATCATACTCTTGTGCCATGGGCAGTTGCTCCTTATCGTGTGACGCCAGGAATTACGAATCGCAGGCTTGCAGCCTCGCTGCGGAAATGCGCCGATGCTTCCACCCAAAGGTTAGCGCAAATGGAGCGCATTCGGCCACCGCGCTTACTAAGCAGCGCGCACGCCTTCCAGCACATAATAACGCGAGGTTTCGGCCACAACGCGCACCGCGCCGAACACGTCCGCGATGGTCCGGTGATAGGGCAAAAAGCGGTTAGCAACAATCACCAGCCGCCCGCCGGGGCGCAACACCTCGCGCGCCTCGCGCACGATCTGTTGCGCCGTGCCGGTTGTCACGTCAACCCCCTGGTGAAAAGGCGGGTTGGACAGCACGAGATCGAACTGCTGGCCGGCCACCCCTTCGGTGACATCTCCCGCCAGGACCGTGCAGCGGTCTTCCAGGTGGTTCAGGCGCACGCTCTCACGCGCGCAGGACACGGCGCGCAGATCATCGTCCACCAGAGTCGCGTGGGCACCGGCCTGCGCAGCCACCAGCCCGACGATGCCGTACCCGCAGCCCACGTCCAGAACGCGCATCCCGGCGCGCACCCCGCCCGACTCCAGATGGTCGAGCAACAGCGCGGTCCCTTCGTCCAGTTCGTCCCAGCTAAACAAGCCCGGCATGGTCATTACGGTGATCGTACGGTCTGGCCGCGCCAACCGGATGGTGCGCGCTTCCCAGGGGCGCGTATCGCCCCAGGCCGGCGGCAGCGTCAGGGTGTCGAGCCGCGTGGCGAGCGCCAGCCGGTGACCGCCCTTGTGCCCCAACACCGGCGCCGCGCCCAGCAGCGCCTCGGCATCTTTCAGGGCGGACTTCGCGCCGGCGGCGTTCGCCCCCGCCAGATACAGGCTCCCGCCCGGCCGCACACTCTGCGCGGCGGTCCACAGCCAGGCACGGTTGGCCTCGCGCCCCTTCGCAATTTCGAGCAGCGCGACATCCGCCGGGCCGTGCCGCGCCGGGTCCGGATAGACGCTGTCGGACGTTTCCAGGCCGGGGACGCGCGCCAGCGCTGTCAGCGCGCGGTGCGAGCTGTGCAGCGCGATCACGCGCCCGTCCGGCGCCACGGCTTCAAGCACCCAGCGGGCCAGGGCCGGATCGCCGCAGTTCAGCAGCAGGACATGCTGCCCCGGTTCCAGCGCCGCCAGCCCGGCAAACAGCGTGGTCGTCGGGTTGAGTTTCGACCGCATGCCACCCCCTCACATCCAAGCCGTTCAACCCAAGCAGTATAGCGTGTCTGCGCACGCCGGCACGAAAAAAAAGCTGTGCACACTGCCCATCGCGCGCCAGCTACGGGAGATTCGGAGATAGGGCCGCGCATCAGGGTTGGCCGGGCGGGGGCAAGACATCTCCCTGTGGGAGGTCGCCGTCACCGGCTTCGGGCAGGCCGTCGTCATCCAACCACGCCTCAAGCGCGCCGGGCGGAAACGCAGAGACCGGGGCGCCGGGATCGGCGGCCGGGTCATCATCCAGCCAGAACGGCCCCAACGGGCCGGTCCTGCCCGGCTGGGCCGACGCGCTGTCATCGGGATCGCCGGGCGGCTGAAGCGCGGTAAAGCGCGGTGATGATACCGCGTCGGGTGACCCGGTGGGCGCGTCGATCCGGACCAGGCGCAGCCGGTGCCGCCGGATGTCGCCGTGCGCCGCGCGCAAATCGTCCGCCGTCAAGGTGGGCAGCAGCGCGGCCAGCGCCTGCTCACCGGTCTTGCGGTTGTTCTGAAGCACCAGCCGCGATTCGTTGATCTTCAGCAAGCTACCGGCGAATTTCAGACGGAAGGCGATGTCGTCCATATCGCGCCGCGCCGCCAGCGCGTTGAGCATCGTGCTGATGCTGCTGTAGGGGCCGGGGGGCGGCGGGACGAACACCGCACGCAGCCAGACGCCCCGTGGCATCTCAGCAGCATCCGCCAGCGTGACCGAGAGCAGCGCGCCGATCTCGTCCCCAACCTGGCTGAACAGCACCAGTGTCTCGTAGAACACCTCGGGATGCACGTACACGGGCCGCGTGTAGTCGACCAGCAGGGTTGTCCGGGCGCGCACATAATCCAGCAGCCAGGCGGGCAACATCGCCGGGGCGAGCGGCAGCCGTTTGGCTTCGGACACCATGCCGCCGCTTTCAACCGTGATCAACGCCGCCCAGGCCGCGAGCGCATTCCGGGCCAGCGCCAGCCGCTGCACAACCGGCAGCAGCGCCGTGCGCCCCCTGGTGATCTCGGCGCGATCGGCGCTTTCCAGACGTTCGAGCGCGTCGTCCAGCAGCGGCGCAAGCTGCCGGTACAAATAGTCTTTGACGCGGTTCACGCTCTCCCAGTGCACAGCATGATATAGGGTGGGGAATGCCTGTTGCGGATCGCGCTGCGCACCGGAGTCCGATTGAATCTGCATAGGTGGCGCCCGGCCATGCTAATGACGGACGAAACAAGAGGGCCTGCGTCCGGGCGACCCATCGGTGCCCGCAGCGGCCAGCAGGCACGCGAACCCGGCTGAACCGGGTCGCATCCGAACGCTGATCTCAATGGAATTATAACGTAGATTATGACGAGTGGCGAGAGGCTGCGGTAAGGTCAGACCGCCTGAGCAACAGAGATCGGAGCAGGCGCCAGGGCTGGTTCCGAGCGGTCGAGGTAGCGGCGGACATCTTCCAGCGCCTGAGCGTAGGCGGCGAGCAGATCCGCATCGCTGCCTTTGAAGCGGCGCAGCGTCTGCAGCGAGCACATGGCGCAGCCGCGCATCGCCCGGTAGCTGTCTGTCTCGCAGGGCAGGCAACCGTTCAGGCGGATCATCGTCAGCATAAACGCCAGCACTTCTTCATGTGTTTCGGGCAAGCTCAGCACGCGGTCGATCAGACTTTCCCAGGACCCATCCCGCGCCTCGCGCAAATGCGGGATCACGTAGTGCGGAAACATCAGCTCATTTTTGGTGTACATCCAGATTGATCCTTTGTGTCATGCACCGCCCGGCGCAGTGATTGCCGGGACGGCCCCCCGAAGAACCGTTGGTTGGTGTGACGAAGCTTCTGCGACGGTTGGTTGCCCATCCCCCACAACGGACAAATGTTAAAGGACCTAATCTAAAGTTTTAACAGTTAACAGTATAGACCCAGTCTTAATCTGCGATCAAGCCCCCCTATTGACGCTTTTCACAAAAAATTCAGTTTTATGTACGCCACACGCGAAGATCGAGTCACACGGCTACTTGGCCGGCGCCTGCCGGACGGCTGCCCAACGATCCACCTATCGCCTTGCTGGATCGGGTACAATCTGCGCGCAGCTCTCAAACGGGCGCACCGCGGAAGATGCCGTATCCGGCAGAGTTCGCACACGAAGGAGCAGGATTCATGAGCACTCGCCGCTTCCGACTGCTGGCGCTGGTGTGCCTGGCCGCGCTGATGGCCTCGACGGCGCCGCTCGCCCAGGCGCAAGACGGCTCGCGCTACGATAACCCGCAGTTGGGCGTCGCGTTCGATCTCCCCCCCGGCTGGCAGGTCGAAGCGACAGAGAGCGGGCTGTTGGCCGCCGCACCGGACGATCTCGCCGCCGCCCGCGAGGGCGCCATCCCACAGGGTCTGGTGTTGCGCATCATCTTCGGCACCTTCAGCCAGCTTGGGATCACCGACGCCGGGCAGCTCCCCGATCTGCTGGCGCGCCTGGCAGGCTCCGGCGCATCCGTCCCGCCCGCGCAGCCGGCCGCCTGGGGCAACGCCCTGAGCGGCTACCAGACGGAGATCAGCCTGGAGCGCGACGGGCTGACCACACGCGTCGCGCTGCTGGCCGTGGCGGGCGGGCGCGTCGCGATCGTGCGCGGCATGGCTCCCACCCCCATCTGGCAGGCGGGCGCCGGCGCGCAGCTTGACGCCCTCGCCCGGTCGATCGAGTTTAGCCTGCCCGAGCGCGACCGAGATCTCGTGAACACTGTCAACGCGCATGATGGCGGCGTGATGTGGCACTATCAGGCGCTCCCTCCCACAGACGGGCGCCCGATCGTCCTGGGCGGCCTGACCTACGACATGTTTGACGTCATGTATTTGGCTGCCGGTCCGGGCGGCGTGCTGACGCTCAACATGACCAACGGCGCCCATATCAGCTACATGGGTCCCTGGGGCGAGGCGGATTATGTGGACGTGGCGATTGGCCCCGATACGCGCCTGTACCTCGCCAACGCTGCCGGAACCGATAGCGCGATTACGGTTGTGGACCGCGCGGGGAACTTCGTGCGCGTCTGGGGCCGCCGTGGCGACGGCGACGGCGAGTTCGCGCCGGGGATGCCGCGTACCATCGCCGTGACGCAGCAGGGCGACGTATGGGTCGTCTCCGAGGGACACACCACCGGCCCTCGCAACCGCCTCTATCGTTTCGACGCGGTCGGCAACCTGCTGCTGTCCGTCGATCTGGGCACCGTCAACCCGGACCTGACCGGGATCCGCATCGACTACAACAACGCGACCGGCGCACTGTATATGACCGGCGCGGCGGGCGCGATCAACGTGATCGACGCGGACGGCGAGGCGCTGGTTGTCAGCCTGGCGGAAGAAGTGCTGCAAGGCTTAACGCCGCTCGACATCGCCATCGCGCCGGACGACAGTATCATCGTCGCGCTGGCCGCGCCGGGGCTGGAAGGCTACGGTTTCGCCGAGTTCAGCGTCAGCGGGCGGCTGTTGGACCTGTTCGGCTTCCCCTACGACGAGGCGCGCGGCGGCGAGTTCCTACACGGCGAGTACCTGCGCCCGGCGGGGATGGTCGTCGGGCCGACCGGCATCGTCTACGTGACCGAGACGAATCCGGCGACCGGCTATTCGCAGGTGCAGGCGTTCAGCTTCCGGGGCGATGGCAATCTGCCGCTGGCGCGCGAAGTGCTGGCCGGGGAGATCGGCGCGTCTGACGCCTTCACGGTCGACCCGGCGGCGGGCGGTGGGGAGATCGGCTACGGGCAGTCGGTGCGCGGCGCGCTGAACAACCGCTACCCGGTACACCGCTACACCTTCGAGGCGCAGGCCGGGGATCGCATCCGCATCACCATGCGCGACGCCAGCGGCGAGGGCCAGCTTGATCCGCTGGTGCGCTTGCTGGGCCGCGATCAGCGCGAGCTGGCGGTCAACGACGACGTGGGATCGCTTGCGCCGGAAGGGTTCAGCCAGCGCGACGCGGTGCTGGAGTTCGCGCTCAGCGGGCCGGGGACGTACACCATCGAGGCGACACGCTTCGGCGGCCGCGGCGAGTACGTCCTCACGCTGGAGAGGGTCGAGAGATAGGCGGGAAAGCTCCCCTTTGCGAGCATATCCTCTCGTCACGCATCACCCGGTAGAACAGGAAACCAAAGCGGAGACCCAACCGGGTGTGGATATTCGTATTGCAGCACATAACCCCCTGGGAAAAGGATCCCGACGCCGATGATGCCCAGACCCGTCCGGGAACGATAACTGAACGCGATGTGCGTCGCGCCGGGGGATACCCTCAGCGGACCAATCGGGAGATCCTCAGTCGCCCATCTATAGTCTTCCCCAAGCTGGCGAAACGTTTGCAACTGCTTGACTTCGACCAGTTCATCGCTGGCAAGGGCATAGTGGTAGATGGATACCGATCGCATCCAGGACCAATCTGCATAATAGGCGCCTGCCAGAAAGTAGAAGCCGGTCTCGTCCGCGTCCCAGGCAGGGCAATGCACGAAGTCGATACCCTGCTCAGCCAGCCGATCTGCCGCCAGCGTGTAAACGATCTGGCCGGTCGGGTTCACCAGCACCACTTCTGGCCGATAGGGGAATGCCTCAAGTCCAGGCCGCTCCGGCTCGGTGTAAATCCGGGCGCTGAGGAACCGTCCCTGGGGCGACCAGCCGGGGCAGAAGGCCACCGGACCGCGTTCCGGCGGTATCTGAGCGGTGAGGTTGTGCTGGTCACCGGTCAGCAGATCAATGGTCAGCACCTCGCGCGCATAGGGAGTCGAGAGGTATTCGCTTGTGATCAGGTTTTGAAGATCGGCGCCAGAGTAACGCGCTAAATAACGCTGCGAGGGGGACAGATAAAGCGTGGGCGCAGCATGAGTGCAACCCACTTCCTGTTCATAAAGCGTTCTATAGACGCTGCCCGTTTCGATGTCCGCTTCGACCACTTCCAGCCGGCAGTCTGGATTTTGATTTTGGATAAAGTAGACCTTCTGCTCGTCGTCCGACCAGGTGATGGAATAAAAATCATCAAAGAGACGATACCCGCCAAGTAGACGGTAGGAAGCAATATTGTCGAAACACGTCTCAAGCGTGCCATCCCGCCGCAGAAAACAGATGTCTACTACGTCGTAATCGCGCTTCGGGCGTCGCAAAACGGCCAGATACCGGCCTGAAGGCGACCAGCCCGCCAGTTGTAAGTAGTTAGCCGTCTCGTCCTGATAAAAAACCGAAGGCCCCAGGGTTGTCGCATCGATCCGCATTAGACGCGAGGAAATCGCCTCCGACTCGCTCGCCGAGGCGAACACGATGTCGGCAGGCAGTTCTAATTTTTCCTGGGTAGTTGCCCTGAGTGGCGAAATAACAGAAACAACCAGGCACGCAAGCGCGAGAAACATAACCTTTTGTACAGGCATTAGTTTTTCCTCCACTGCCGATAATCAAGAATTGCGGTTCCTCGCCGCGACATCGCTTGTCGCGGCGAGAAACTTCTTAGAGCACCGAGAGAATTTGAACTGGTGCCAAGCATCCCCCTTATCCCACTATCTCGCTCTTGTCAGTAAACCACGACTCTCGCAGTTGTTCAAGCGGAAAGAGGACGATACTCGGAATATGGATGAAGCCCCACGGTGGTTGAGCTGCGGAATTGGCATTTCCCCGCTCGCCGAAATTTCCCGGACTGGTTTCTTCAGGTGGTGCCCACCGAAGAGCATAGTATGGCTTCGGACCGGCAGCCCAATCCTGAGGTTTGGGATCGGCACTCAGAACATGATTACCGTGATCAATCACGTAGGGGACAGGGTTAGACGAATCTCGCTGCATGGGCAGGGCCGCAGTGTTCATGTTATAGATTTCATTCCATGTGGTCACAAACGGTCCCCATGCAACGATTAGAGCTACGTGTTCGAGACCATCTTCTGTAGCGTAGAGAACATCCCCGACACGAATCCCTTCAGCCCACAGCGCCGCACCAACTGCCTCGATGATAGTTTGGTTATTTGGATCTTGTGATCCGTGAGAAAAGACCCAATCAAGATTGGCAATGGTTCGTCCCGTATTGGCCCTATCGACCCATACTTGCCCATTAGTGCGAATATCGACACTGCGATCATTTGGAGCGCCGCTCACAAGCCATCTGAGATAACTTGGAAGTCCGGCCGTATCCTCCGCTCCAGCCCATTGAGATGTATCGATACGCTCCTCAGCATACCAGTCGTTCGTCAACGGCAGGCCACCATACAGGAGGGCTTGCGACACGAAGTTGGCACAATCCGAAGCCCCTGAAGGTGCGCCACAGGGATTATCGGTCGAATCCGGATATCGATAAACGCAGAAGTGTGGATTTGGATTATAGGCCCCCTTGTAGATACTGGCATATGCTTTTGCATCCGCGCCAGAGTAATTGTAGGCGCATTTGCCTTCCTCATCGTTCCAGCAGCCACCTCCAGGGCAAGAGGGTTCCACAGTGACCAAGACATCCCAATAGCCACTGTTGTCGTTGAAATTCACGCCGTCGTTGTAAGACAAGTAGAGGTATCCACTCGCCGACGCCGGCTGGTCAAACGACGAACCGACAAAGAATGGTGTTCCGCTCTCTCCGATACGCCCTACCAGCGCGAACACAAAGAGGTCTGGTGCAATGGCATCATCCCACTTAAAACGCGGTTCCTCGTCACTCCGGTTTCCATCAGGATCACAGTTCGGTCCCCACGGCCAGGGTTTAGGATGGTTGACATTTGGCAGGCTGGGATTAGGGACCTCGATGCGAAGCCGATCCCCCTCCTGCACAGAAATATCGGTTGTTTGCCACGGAATACGAGCATCGACTCGGACTTGAAATGTTTGAGTTGCCATCAGATTCTCCTTTGATATTCACATCGCAGTGGCAATCGATTGCAACTCCATATTAGGACATTTGTTCTGGACGAGGGTGAACAAATGTTCGAACATTTGTTCACTTTTTAGGAGAATTATCTTCCTCTTTTAAGAGCACAATGCTGCGCGCCTGGTTAGGCTCGCGCTGGATGTAGCCCGTCATTTCCAGCCTGTCGAGGTGCCGAAAGACCGTCCCGATCGACATGTAGCACGCCGAGGCGATCTCACGAATACTGGGGGATTTTCGATTTTCCCGGTAATATGCTCGAATGAAATCGTAAACGGCTTGCGTAGTGTCTTGAGGGTGATTCATTTCTTCTCCCGTTCACCAACCCGCCTAAAGCCATTATAGGATACAATAGACCATATGTTCTGTTTGGAATAAGTACGGTTCGCGTTTCTTTCAGGTTGAAATCGCCGGTTTGACCTCGTCAGCATACTGGACTAACGCCATGTTCCCCGCCATCCTCGCCGCGTCTGAGCGCCTGCGCGGGCACGCGCACCGCACGCCGATCCACCGCTCGCGCACGCTGGACGCCCTCGCCGGAGCTGAGGTGCTGCTCAAGTGCGAGAACTTCCAGCGTGTCGGCGCGTTCAAGTTTCGCGGCGCGTTCAACGCGATCAGCCTGCTCTCCGACGAGCAGCGCGCGCGCGGCGTGATCACCTACTCGTCCGGCAACCACGCCCAGGCGATCGCGCTGGCGGGGCGGCTGCTCGGCGTGCAGACGACCGTCGTCATGCCGGACAACGCGCCCGCCATCAAGCGCGCCGCCACCGAGGGCTACGGCGCGCGTGTCGTCCCCTACGACCCCGCCACCGGCGACCGCAAGCAGATCGCGGAAGCCCTCGCCGCCGAGCACGGCTACACGATCATCCCCCCGTATGACGACCCGAACATCGTCGCCGGGCAAGGGACCGCCGCGCTCGAACTGATTCAGGACGCCGGAGCGCTCGACTGGCTGCTGGTGCCGTGTGGCGGCGGGGGATTGCTCAGCGGGTCAGCCATCGCGGCGAAGGGACTGGCGCCGGGCTGCCGCGTGGTCGGCATCGAGCCGGAACTGGCCGACGACGCGACGCGCTCGTTCCACACGCGCACCCTGCACACCGTCCACAACCCGCCGACCATCGCCGATGGGACGCGCACGCCCTCGCTCGGCGTGGTGACGTTTCCCCTGGTGCTCGAATACGTGGACGATATGCGGACCGTCAGCGAGGACGCGATCGTCGAGGCGGTGCGCTTCCTGTTTTACCGCACCAAGCTGGTGGTCGAGCCGTCCGGCGCGCTCGGCGTGGCGGCCCTGCTGAGCGGTGCCGTTCAGGTGAGCGGGCGCGTCGGCGTGATTCTCAGCGGCGGCAACATCGACGGCCCGACGATGGCCCGCATCCTGACCGGCTGAGAGGCGCGTCAGGGCGCGACAATCTGGAGCGTCACAGTCGCCGAGTCGCCGCGCACATCATCCCGCCACGGCACGATCTCCAGCGTGTGGGTGCCGGTGCTGTCCGGCTCGTAGGTGAAGTAGCCCTGGTAAAGCTGCTGGCCGCCGATCGGCGTGCTGGTGATGACGCGGTTGAGCCGCCGCAACTCGACGCGCGTCAGCCCTTGCGTGTCACGCACCGTGAACTGGATCTCGACCGTATCGCCCAGCTCGACCTGCGTGTTGTTGGGTGGAGACTGGATCGACGCGCTGGGCCGGTACAGCGGGGTGGGAGATGCGACCGGCACGGTCGGCGTCGTGCTGCGCTCGCCATCGTTCCCACCCAACAACTCAGTTGCCAGCACCACGATCACGCCCAGTGCCACGATCACCGCCGCGGCGATGGCGATCCCCCACAACCAGCGCCTCAGTGCCATGCGCTCCGGCTCCGGCTGGTAGTCGTAGCCGCTGTAGGGAGGTGTGTAGGCGGGCGGCTGAACCGGCGGCTGATAGGTAGGTGGCGGCTGGACCGGCTGCGGCGGGGGCGGCGGGACGTAGCGCGGCGGCGCCGCAATAGTCGCCGGGGCAGGCACCCGTTCCTCGGGCATCGTCGGGGCTTCGTCGGGCGCTTCCGCTCCGGCCCCGTGGCGGATCATTTCCTCTTCCACCCGGCGATCTTCCAGCGCGTCCAGCTCGGCAGCGGTCAGGCCGCTACGCGCCTGCTCAAAGAGCGTTTGCTCGGGCAGGCGCGCCGGTTGCTGGATCGCCTGCTCCAGCGCGATCGCTAGCTCGCTGGCCGAGGCGAAGCGATCTTCAGGGCGCTTGGCGAGCGCCTTGGCAATCACCGGCTCGATGCTCAGTGGCAGATCGGGTTTGAGGGTGTGCGGGCGCGGCGGTTCCATGTCCAGGTGCTGGTACATCAGGCCGTGCGGCGTCTCGGCAGAAAACGGCACCTGACCCACCAGCATCTGGTACAGGATCACGCCCAGGGCGTAGATATCCGTCCGCCCGTCGATCGGCTCGGCGCGCCACTGCTCCGGGGCCATATAGGTGGGCGTGCCCATCACCGCGCCGGTCGCCGTCAGGCCGGTGGTCGGGCCGCCGCCGAGCATCTTGGCGATGCCGAAGTCGGTCAGGTAGGCGTTGCCCAGGTTGTCCAGTAAGACGTTGGTCGGCTTGAGATCGCGGTGGACGATGCCGCGCAGATGCGCGTAATCCAGCGCCGAGGCGATCTGGCGCGTCAGCTCGACCGCCCGCTTGACCGGCAGCGCCCCGTCGCGCAGTTCGCGCGCCAGGTTGCCGCCTTCCATCAGCCGCATGACCAGAAAGGTTACGTCGCCTTCGCGCCCAAAGTCGAACACCGGCAGGATATGCGGGTGTTGCAGGCGGGCGATGATGCGCGCTTCGCGCTCGAACCGCTCGGCGAACTCCGGCTCGGCGGCCAGCTCGGCGTTGATGATCTTGATCGCCACATCGCGGTCCATGCTCGGCTGATGCGCGCGATAGACCGTCGCCATCCCGCCTTTGCCGATCAGCTCCAGGATTTCATACTGCCCCAACTGCCTGCCGACATGTGGATCCATCGCCGTTTACGCCCCGTGTGACTTGTGTCCTTACCCTAGTTTTTAGGCCAAATGCGATCCCGCGCCAAGCCGTCGCCCTCAGTCTTTGCGGAAGATCAAGATGTTCTGATGGATGATGTTCGGCACATAGGCGCTCGGATAACCATAGGGCCGGATGCGCGTCCCGGTGCTGTACCAGATCTTCTCGCCCTTAAAGCGCCAGCCCAGCGCGCGATACCGCTCCGCCACAATCGCCGAGGTGTGTACGTACTCGCCGTCCTGATAGGCGTCGCGCAGGATCAGCGCCAGATAGCGGCGCGGGCGCAGCACGCGCAGCATCTGCGCGCCGACCTCGTCCAGCGCGTCGAAAAACTCTTCGAACGAGGTGCACTTGCTCAGATCGCGCGGGTCGTTGCTGTAGGTGATGTAACCGCTGCGCCGGTTTGAGCGCCCGTATCGCACACTGGGATGCTCGCCGGACATGGTTTGTTCCAGTTCCGGGCTGTAGGGCGGATCGGTGGCGATGAAATCAACCGAATTATCCGGCAGCGTGGGTAGTACCTCGCGGCAATCGCCCTGGATGAAGCGGTGCGGCGTCAGATGTTCCTGCGCGCAGACCGCGTGATAGATCGCGATCGATTCCGGGTTCAGCTCGATGCTCAGCGAGCGCCGCCCCGCCAGGTAGGCGCCCAGGGCCGTCCCGCCCGCACCCCCGAACGGATCAAGCACCAGCTCGCCGCGCTTGCTGAAGAACTCGATCAGCTCTTGCATCAGTTGGGGGGGCTTGTTGCCCCCCTGCCGCTTGCGCAGGTCGTGCCCCAGGATCGACGGGTAGCTGGTGCGCATAACCGACTTGGTGAACCACAGCCATTCCGCGCCGGTCAGCTCGTTCAGCCGGTTGCGCGGATGCTGCGTGAAGGGATCTACCTCTGCCCCGGCCTCGCTGCGCGCGAAGGCTTCGCGCGCGCGGTGCTCGCCGACGTACGCGGCCAGCCGCTCCAGAAACGCCTGGGCAGCCTGTGGCGGCATGATCTGCTCGAGATCGACAGGCACGTCCAGTTCGCGGCTGAGCGCCGTCTCGATCACGCGCCGCACGTGGTCGACCAGCTCGTCTTCCACCCGGTTGATCATAAGCCGTTCCTTCGCAGCGAGCCTCGGCCCCATCACCCGGCCCGATCATACACGATTCTGCGACTTCCCGCGCAGCTCGCGCCCGGCGCCGCTACTGGGCGGTGTAGCCCCCGTCGATGTACAACTCGCTGCCGGTGACAAACCTGGCCTCGTCGGACGCCAGATACAACACGCCGTAGGCCACGTCGATCGGCTCGCCGGGGTGGCCGATGGGGTGAATCCGGTTGCGGCCTTCCATATATGCCTCGTATCCCTCTGGCGCGTTCTGGGCCATGCCACGGACCAGCTCGGTCATGATCGTGCCGGGATGCACCGAGTTCACCCGGATGCCGTGCCGAGCGTAGTACATGGCATCGGTTTTGGTCATCAGGCGCACCGCGCCTTTGGCGGCGTGATAGGGCGGCACATCCGCCGAGCCGATGGCGCCGTAGATCGACGAGATGTTGACGATCGAGCCGCCGCCCTGCGCCAGCATCAGCGGCACAACGTGCTTGGTGCAGAAGAACGCGCCCTTCACATCGACCGCGAAAACGGCGTCCCATTCTTCCTCGCTGATCTCGTGCGGCGGCTTGTCGGCGCCGGAGATGCCCGCGTTGTTGACCAGAATGTCGATCCGTCCGAAATGCGCCGCGATCGCCGCGACCGTCTGCCGCACGCTGGCTTCCTGCGCCACGTCCATCCGCCAGAACGCAGCCTTGCCCCCGGCCGCCGTGATCGCATCCACCACCGCCTGCCCCTCGGCTTCCAGGATGTCGGTCACGGCGACCGCCGCCCCTTCCCGCGCGAACAGCTCGCAGATCGCGCGGCCAATCCCCAGCGCGCCGCCAGTAACCAGCGCGACCTTGTTCTCAACCCGTCCCATCTACTCTGACCTCTCTTCTGCAAACGAAACACTCGTCTATGATAAATCATCTGCCGGTGAATTCGAGGCCGTTTTGTGTAGCTGCTGATTGCGCAATCGGTCACAAACAGGTCTATACTAGGGGCAAAGGCCGGCTGCCAGGCCTAATCCAGCAAGGAGCAAGACATGGTCGATCCGTTGAGTTCCTGCGCCCGACCGCCGACTGTGGGGCCGATTCTGCCCCCGGAACAGGCCGCCGCAGGCGAAGAAGATTCGGCCCCACCCGAGGAGGTGCCGCGTATGATCGCACGTGTGGGCAAACCCGCCCCGGATTTCGAGACGACCGCTTACCACCAAGGCACGTTCAAGACGATCCGTCTCTCCGACTACGTCGGGAAATGGGTTCTGTTGTGCTTCTACCCCGGCGACTTCACCTTCGTCTGACCGACCGAATTGGCGGCAGTTGCCGCCCACTATGACGAGCTTCAGGCACTCGACGTCCACGCCCTCTCGGTCAGCACCGACAGTCACTTTACCCACAAGATCTGGCAGGAAGAAGAGCTGTCCAAGATGATCGACGGCGGCGTGCCGTTCCCCATGCTGTCCGACGCGGGCGGGCGGATCGGCACCGTCTACGGTGTCTACGACGAAGCCGCCGGAGTCGATATTCGCGGGCGCTTCCTGATCGACCCGGACGGCGTGATCCAGGCGATGGAAGTCATGACACCGCCTGTTGGCCGCAACATCGCCGAATTGATCCGGCAGGTCAAGGCGTTCCAGCACAACCGCGCCACCGGCGAAGTTCTGCCGGCGGGCTGGCAGCCCGGCCAGCCGACCCTCAAGCCCGGCCCGGATCTGGTCGGCAAAGTCTGGCAGGTCTGGAAACCGGGCAGGAACGGCGGCTAAGCCCTCGCCCGCACGCCGAAACGCACGCGGGGCGCCTCGCGCGGACGGGGCGCCCCGCTGCTTTGACACGTGCCGCTTACTCTGCGCGCTGCCCGTAGTTCGCCATACGGCACGTCAAGCGGTGCGCATTCTCCGTCAAAGACTTTATAATTGAGGCCAATCCCGTTCGCCCGTGCATGGCTTCCGGAAGGATTCACGGTGCGCCGCTTAAATCTGACCCGCCTTCCCACTCAGCCAGACGGCCACTGGTGGCGACAAACGCTGCTGGTCAACGCCGGGATCGTGCTGATCGTCGCGGCTGCCATCCAACTGATCCCCGTCCGGCAAGACAACCCGCCCGTCGTGCGCGAGCCGGTCTGGGACTCGCCCGAAACGCGCGCGCTGACCGTCCTGGCGTGCTACGACTGCCATAGTAACGAGACCAACTGGCCGTGGTACGCGCGCATCGCACCGATCTCGTGGGTGCTGGCCTACGATGTCAACGAAGGACGCGAGGCGCTCAACTTCTCGGAGTGGGACCGGCACGCCGTCGCGATCGACCCGGATGAGCCGTTCGCGCCCAAGCCGCTGGCCGAGCGCATCGCCGACGAGATCCGCAGCGGGGCCATGCCGCCCGGCACTTACCGGCTGGGCAACCCGGCGGCCCGGCTCAGCGAGGCGGAGAAAGAGGCGCTGATCCTGGGCTTGCAGCGCACGGTGGAAAACAACCAGAGTCCGCCTTAGGTCGGATGTCAGAGGGGCGATAACGCCGTATAATGAGAACACTTATCCGGCCAGCCAGAAGAGCATGGCGGGCACCGGCGAACAATGTTTTGCGCATGCTTTATTGTGAAAGGTGGCGCGCGGTTATGACGACGGCAATCGGCGGCGTCGAGGTTCTTCACGGAAACGAGCGGCGCATCTTCGAATCGCTCAAGCAGCCGGACGAACAGGTGTTGTTCTGCATCCAGAACCAGAACCCTCGCCCGGACTGGCAGCGGATGCAGACGGTCGAGCTTTCGCTGACCGAACACGGCGCCCTGGTGGCGCTGGATACACGCCTGATCTTCATTCATGTGTTCGGCGCGGCAAGCTGCCGCTACGACGAGATCACCGATCTGGATGTGTACCAGCACGAGCAGCGGCCCATCCCCTGCCTGTGGATCACCACGCGCGATCACGCCATGTCGTTCTCCGACACCACGCTGACGTTCCTGTTCGACCAGGAAGCCCAGCAGGCGCACCCGTACCACTTCTTCTTCGACCAGAAATCCTACACGCAGGTGCAGCCCTATATTCAGCAGATCAAGGGCCTGGTGCGCATGAGCCAGACGCAGCGCCCGCCCTCGGAAGAGGACCTGGTCGCCCGGCTCGAGCGGCTCGCCCGCCTACACCGCGAGGGCCATCTGACCGACGACGAATTTGAGGCAGCCAAGCGCAAGCTGCTCGGCAGCTAACCCGCAGCCAGGAGTCCGGGCGTGGAAAACGCTTTTGAACGCCGGCCCTGGCTGTTGCCGACCGTCCTGGCTCTGCTGACGCTGGTTCTGCTGCGCCCCGCACTGATCCCGCTCCAGCCCGGCGACCGGCTCAACGGCAAAGACCTGGTCGATATGTTCTACCCGCTCAACCAGGCGACCGGCCAGATGATCCGCGCCGGGACGCTGCCGCTGTGGAATCCCCACCAGTTCATCGGCCACCCGTTCGTGGGCAACCCGCACGCCGCGCTGCTCTATCCGGGCACGTGGTTTGTCTGGCTGGTGGAGACGCAGCGGGGCATGGCGCTGATGTTGGTGCTGCATACCTGGCTCGGCGCGTGGGGCATGGCGCGGGTCGCGCGCTCGTTCGGCAGCAGCTATAGCGGCGCGCTGCTGGCGGGGGTGATCTACGCCATGAGCGGCTGGGCCGGAGCACGCTATTACGCCGGTCACTATAACCTGATGCTGGTCGCCGGGTGGATGCCGTGGGGCATCGTTGCCTACCGCCACGCGCTCCACAGGCGCCCATGGCCCGCCCTGCTGCCGGGGATCGGGATGCTGGGCATCGCGCTGCTGGCGGGCTATCCCCCGCTGCTGATTTATCTGGCGCTGGCGTGGGTCTTGCTCTGGCTATACCACATCGTCACCACGGCGGAAGGCGAGCGCCGCCGGGCTGCCTGGGATGGCGCCTGGAAAGCCGTGGCGACCGGCGCGGGCGCGCTGATCCTGGGCGCGGGGATGGTGCTCCCGGCGGCGGAGCTGGGGCGCCAATCCGTGCGCGAAGGGGTCGGGCTGAGCTTCGCCAATCAGTACGCCCTGCCGCCCGCTAACCTGCTCACGATGGCGATACCGGGGCTGTTCGGCTGGCCGCAAGTCGAGCCGTATTACTACTGGGGTGCGGATTTCGTCGAAGAATACACGGCCTATGCCGGGCTGCTGCCGCTGCTGGCGATCCCGCTTGCCTTCCGCTGGGCGCGGCGCGAAAACGCGTATTTCCTGGCGCTGATCGCCTTCGGCCTGGTCTATAGCTTCGGGATCGAGGGCGGGCTGATGCCGGTGCTGGCGCACTGGATCCCCGGCGCGACCTCGTTCCGCGTGCCGGCGCGCGGCCTGCTGCTGGTTGTCATCGGGCTGGCCGGGCTGACCGCGCTGCTGGTGACTCAGCTTCAGCGCGCGACGGTCGAGGAACGGATCGCGCTGCTCCGCCCGGCGCTGCGCGTGTGGCTGCCTGTAACGATCGCGCTGCTCTTTGCGCTGGCGATCTTCTTCTCCGGCTGGTACGCCGCCGCGAGCCACGTCGAGCCGATGCCCCTGCGCGCCTACCTGGTTGCCGGGGCTTTGGCGCTGGCAGGCGCCTTCGCGCTCGGCGCGTGGGCCACGCTCTGGCTGTGGACGCAGCCGGACGCCGCGCCCGGCCGCTGGGCGCTGGCGCTGACCGCCGCGTTCGTCATCCTCGACGCCTGGCACGGCGCGGCGCCGCTGATCAAAGTCGGCCCGGCATCCGAAGCCCCGATCTGGACCGGCGCGCGCAGCAATATCCCCCCGGACACCGTCGGGCGCGTGTTGGAGCGTCTGCCCTGGGGCGGGCCGGTCAACGGCGCCAGTGTCACCGGGCATTATCACATCCTGGGCTACGATCCGCTGGTGATCACCTCGTTCGACCGGCTGAAACAGCTTGGCAGTTTGAACGATCCCGACAGCCGGGTGAATGAGCTTCTGGGCGTGCGCTATGTGCTGGCGACCGAACCGCTCGATAACTCCGATAACTATGAATTGATCGGGATTGCCTACAACAGCTTCTACTACGAGCGCATCGATCCATTCCCCCGCGCCTGGATCGCCGCCGACGCGCGCGTCGAGCCGGATGACGGCGCGGTCCTCGCGCAGCTTGCCGACCCGGCCACCGACCTGCGCGCAACGGTCTTCCTGGACCGGGCGCTGGACTGCTCATCGGGCGGCGGCACGGCGGAGATCGTCTCGTATGGGGCGAACGAGGTGCGGATCAAAACATCCGGCGCAGGCGGGGTGCTGGTGCTCAGCGACCAGTTCTATCCCGGCTGGCGCGCCGAGATCGACGGCGAGCAGACCGGCATCGCGCGCGCTGATGTCGCGCTCCGCGCGGTGTGCGTCCCGCCCGGTGATCACACCGTCACATTCACCTACCGCCCGCTGTCGTTCTACGCAGGCGCGGCCATTTCAGCGCTCGGCTGGGCGCTGTGGGTCATAGCGGGCACGGTGGCGCTGCGGCGGCGTTGACAGGTAGCACGGGCGGGTTATGATCGGAGCACCGCACCCTGGCCGGAGGACCCCCGCCTATGACCACCTATGCCGAGCTGCTCGCCGCTGCCCAGGCTGATCCCTACAGCGCCGATTTTCACGCCTTGCGCATGGCCTACGTGCGCTCCGATCAATACCGGCCCTACACGCAACAGCGCGGCCTGATCGCGGCGCTGGATACGGCGCTGCGCTCGTCGGATCTGGACGGTGCGCTCCAGGCCACCGAGAAGCTGCTGCACACCAATTACCTCGACATCGAGGCGCACATGGCAGCAGCCTACGTCTACACCATGCGCGAGAATGTCGAGCGCGCCGCCTACCATCACGCTTTCGCCAAAGGGCTGATCGAAGCCATCCTCAACACAGGAACAGGCCGCGAGCCGGACAGCGCCTTCATCGTGATCGACATTCCGGAAGAGTACACCATCATGCGGATCGTCGGGCTGGAACCCGGTCGCCAGTCGTTGATCGATTTTCAGGGCCGGCGGGTCGATATGTTCGAGGTACGCCCGCTGCACGCCCCCGACGGCACGGCTCCGTTCAAGATCTACTTCAACATCGATCTGCCCTATACCTGGCTCAACCGGCGGATGGACGCGCACGAGGCCGCGTCGAAGGATGAGACGCCATGAACGCCGACGATCTGCGCAGGCTGTTTGCATATCACTTTACGCTGCACCGCCGCCTCTGGGAGTGCATCGATCACCTGACCGACGAGCAATTCGTCGCGCCGGTGAACTACTCGATCGGCTCGGTGCGAAATCACATGGTTCACCTGGCCAGCGTCGAACAGCGGTGGCTTGCGCGGGTGGCCGGCACGCCGCTCCCCGACCGTCTGGACCACAACGACTACCCGACCAGGGCAGCAGCGCGGGCAAAATGGGATGAAGTCGAGGCGCATTTCAAAGCTTTCCTCAACGGGCTGACCGACGCGGATCTGCATCGCCCGGTGACGTTTCCCATCTCGCGCCGCGCGGAGCCGGTCACGAACGCGGTGTGGGAGATTCTGCTCCACGTCGTCAACCATGGCACCGACCACCGCGCGCAGGTTCTGCCCATCCTGCACCGCGCCGGCGCTCCCACGCTGGAGCAGGATTTCATGCTCTACCTGTGGGACCAGGCTTAGCTCGAGCTACAGGCAAAGAACAGCCAAGAGCAGCTAAAAGCAGGTAAAAGCAGCCTTCTTTTGGCTGCTTCGCGAGCTGGGATGCACGCGCTTCCAATAAAGTCCGGCTGCGCTTCGCTGCCTTCAGCTGTTCCCCACTGCCTCTAGCTGCCCTTCGCTGCCTTTAGCTGCTTCTAGCTTCCAAGCAATTCTTTCACCGTGCGCACGGCCTCGGCGCGCAGAACGCGCACCTCGAGCCCGTCGCGCAGGCGCTTGAATTTGACCATCCCCTCTTGCAGCTCTTCCATGCCCAGAAAAGCCACCACCGCCGCGCCCTTCCGGTCGGCGTACTGCACCTGCTTGCCGATCGCCCGGTTGGGCTGCATGATCGCCTCGGTGCGGATGCCCGCCGCGCGCAGTTCGTTCGCCAGCGCCAGCGAGGCCGCCTGCGTTTCCGGGCCGAAGACCGTTACCACCGCCTGGACGACCGTGCCGGTCAAGGTCGGCGGGTAGAGATTGAGCAGGTCCATCAGGTCGATGATGCGCTCGATGCCCAGGCTGGAGCCGGTAGTCGGCAGGCTTTGCTTGCGGAACATGCCGATCAGCCCGTCATAGCGCCCGCCGCCGGTCACACTGCCCAGGTTGTCCGGCTTGGTGATATACGTCTCATAGACAGGCCCGGTGTAATAGCCCAGACCGCGCACCATCGCCAGATCGACGGTATAACGCTCCGGTGGCAGGCCGAGCGCGTCCAGGTACTCGACGATCTGCTTCAGCTCGTCGATCCCCTCGACGGCGATAGGGATGTCCTGCAGTTGCTGGCGCACGTCGCCGAGCGCGTCCAACCCGCCCTGGCGCAGCGCCAGCAAGTCGGTCATGCGGGCGATGACCTCGTCGCTGATGCCGCCCGCCGCCAGCTCGCGCCGCACGCCTTCCAGCCCGATCTTGTCCAGCTTGTCGATGCTGCGGTACAGGTCGCCAAGCTGAGCATCGGGCACGCCGGCGTAAATGCCGATGCCGGTCAGAATCTTGCGGTTGTTGAGGTGGACGGTGAACTCTTGAAAGCCGAGCCGGTCGAGCACCGTGGTCAGCACGCTGATAATCTCGGCGTCGGCGGCCATGCTCTCGATGCCGACAATATCGACATCGCACTGCACAAACTCGCGGTAGCGCCCTTTCTGCGGGCGGTCCCCGCGCCAGACCGGCGCGATATGATAGCGGCGGAAGGGCATCGTCAGATCGTGTTCGTGCATGGCGACATAGCGCGCCAGCGGCACGGTCAGGTCATAACGTAGCGCCAGCGCTTCCTTGCCGCCGGGATGCTGCGCGTGGAAGATCAGCTTGTCCGCTTCTTCGCCGCTTTTGCCCAACAGCGTGTCCAACATCTCCAGCGCGGGGGTGTAAATCGGCTCGAATCCGAACGTCTGAAACACGTCGGTCACCACGCCGATCACGTACTCGCGCTTCAGGACCTCGCCGGGCAGAAAGTCGCGCATCCCTTTGGGCAGCCGCGTCTCGATCTTAGCCATACTTTGTTACTCCCTATCGCCTGTCTGGTCCGGGCGGAGACACAAAAAAAGCGGGGCGCCCGGTGCCCTCGCTTCTCATGCATAGCGCACGCGTCGCCTGATCGTCATGCAAGCGCGGAATGGGAGTGCGGCACAGAGCGGCGCATGTGATATTCTCCTCGTAGCTGCATTGTTCAAGTATAGACGGCCTGCCCGGGGTTGTAAAGCGCCCTGGAGTCCGCAGCAGCCAGGCGATT
>DYEN01000298.1 GCA_020725705.1 Anaerolinea sp. | reverse complement strand
TGGCGGGGCTGTTCGTGTTCTTCCTGACGTTCGAGTTTGCGCTGGTCAGCCTCATTCCGCTGATGACGGAGCTGGTCCCCGGCGCACGCGCGACCCTGATGGCGGGGAATGTCGCGGTCTTCTCGGTGGGTCGGATGCTGGGGGCGTTGCTTGGGCCGGTGCTGTTCTCTTATGGGTTGGCGGCCAACGGCGCTGCGGCGGCCATAATGAACGTGGCGGCAGTGATCGTGATGGCGTTGTTCGTCAAGCACGAATAGCGGCTGCGCAAGCTGGGCGCGAAAGCGGTGATAAAGGTCACTTGTTAGCACCCGATCGATCCCCCACAATAAAGCCAATCTTGACCTGAAAAATTCGCTCCGCACCCGATGGCGTTGCACAATCACGTGAAAGCGATTTGCCCATGCCTCTCTTGACTCCTGGCCGCCGCTGGCAGCCCCCTTTCTCTCCGTTTAAGCGCGAGCCGCTGGGCCGCCGCCTGCTGGCGCGGATCGAGCGGATGGTTAAGGGACCGCTGTTCGGCTGCCGGATGTGCGGCAACTGCGTGCTGCAAGAGACGGCCTTCATCTGCCCGATGGCGTGCCCCAAGGGGGTGCGCAACGGCCCCTGCGGCGGCTCGACGGAAGCAGCCTGCTACGTTGACCCGTCCCGCCCGTGCATCTGGTATGCGATCTACGCGCGTTCGTTCCGGATGGGCCGCGAGGACCGGCTGTTGGAAGTGCTGCCCCCGTTGGACTGGAATAAGACGGGCACCGAAACCTGGGGCGATGTCTGGCGGCAGATGCAGCGGGTGGGTGTCGGACGTGTCGTGCGCGGGTTGGCGGCGCGCGACGCGGCGCGGCGGTCCGCAACATGGGATGCTGTCTTCCGCCCCGTGCGCCAGCCCGACTGGTGGCGGGGTGACGCAGCGTACCATCCGCCTGCGTATACCGAGCCGATCTCGGATCTGGAACGGCGCCTGCGCTCCGGCGAATTCGTGGTGACGGCCGAGGTCGGGCCGCCGCTGTCCGCGGCGACGGGGAAGCTGCTGCGTAACGTCGAGCTGGTGAAGCCGTTCGTCGCGGCCATCAATTTTACAGATAATCCCTCGGCAACCGCGCGCATGTCCAGCCTGGCGTGCTGCGTGCTGGCGCTGCAGGCGGGGGCAGAGCCGGTTTTGCAGATGGCCGCGCGCGATCGGACGCGCCTTGCGGTTCAATCCGACGCGCTGGGGGCCGGCGCGCTGGGGGTGCACAACGTGCTGTGCCTGTCAGGCGATAGCGGGCGATTGGGACCTGAGCCGATGGGGCGGCTCGATGTGTTCGACATCGACTCTGTGCAGATGCTGTGGATACTGCGCAGGATGCGGGATGAAGGCATGTATCTCGACGGCCGCCCGATCAAATCTCCGCCGCGCCTGTTTCTGGGGGCGGCTGCATCACCGTTTGCGTCGCGCCCGGAGTTTCAGGCGCTGCGCGAGCAGAAGAAGGTCAACGCCGGCGCGCAGTTCTTCCAGACGAACTGTGTCTTCGATCTCGACCGGTTCGACATCTGGCTGGAGGCGCTGGACCAGCGCGGCGTGCTCGACAAGGTGTACATTCTTGCGGGCATCGCGCCGCTCAAATCACTGAAGATGGCGCGTCACATGCACGAGAAAGTGCCGGGTGTGACCCTGCCCGAGCCGCTGCTCCGGCGCATGGAAGCGGCAGGGGATGGTGCCGAAGAAGAAGGGGTTGCGATTGCCCTGGAACTGATCGAAGGGGTGCGGGCGCGGCAGGGCGTGCACGGGGTGCATCTAATGGCGATTGGCTGGGAAGAGATTATCCCCCGCATCGTATCCGAAGCCGGTCTGGCGCCGTCGCGTGGTCCGGCCGTGCCGGTTGCACCCAGATCCTGACGACGGCTGCGCGGATGGTCAGCGGGCCGGGCGCCGGACGGCGCCTGGCTCGTTGTGTGTGGGCCGAGACCCGGTTGTCGCGCAACCTTTCCCGGCGCGGGGGTTTATGGTTTTCGGAGCGTGTATGGCTCCGGTTGATCGCCACTGGAAGGGCAGGCAGTGACCCCAAACGTGCAAGATGTGGTGCTCGCTATTGACACCGGCACCCAGAGCGTGCGCGCGCTGCTGATCGATCCGCAGGGCAACATTCTTGCCAAATCGCGCGTGCCGATCGAAGCCTATTTCTCCCGGCAGCCGGGATGGGCAGAGCAAGAGCCGGATTACTTCTGGGAATCGCTCTGCCGGGCGTGCCGGCAGCTCTGGCAGCAGACCGACATCCCCAAGGCGGCTATCAAGGGAGTAACGATCACGACGCAGCGCGGCACGGTCGTAAACCTCGATGAGCAGGGCCGCCCGCTGCGACCGGCGATGGTCTGGCTCGACCAGCGCCGAACTGAGGGGGTCAAGCCGGTCGGCGGACTGTGGGGGCTGGCGTTCCGGCTGGTCAGGATGTCCCGGACGGTCGCGTACGTCCAGGCTGAGGCCGAGGCGAACTGGATCTACGCGCACCAGCCCGAAATCTGGGAACGTACCGCCAAGTATCTGCTGCTTTCTGGCTATCTGACCTACCGCCTGACGGGCCGCTATGTCGATTCGGTTGGCTGTCAGGTGGGGTACATCCCGTTTGACTATAAACGGCAGCGCTGGGCGCTGGCGCGAGACTGGAAATGGCAGGCGTTGCCGGTCCGCCTCGAACAGCTTCCGGAACTTGTTCCGCCCACCGGCGTGCTCGGCGAGATCACGCCGGCAGCCAGCGAGGCGACAGGCATCCCCGCCGGGTTGCCGCTGATCGCCGCCGCAGCGGACAAGGCCTGCGAGGTGCTTGGCTCCGGCTGCCTGGAGCCGCATATCGGCTGTCTCAGCTATGGCACGACGGCGACGATCAACACCATCCACCGTCGCTATATCGAAGTCATCCCGCTGATCCCCCCTTATCCGGCGGCGGTGCCCGGCGCCTACAGCCTGGAGATCCAGATCTACCGCGGTTTCTGGATGGTGAGCTGGTTCAAAAACGAGTTCGGCCTGCGCGAGATTCTGCTGGCCGAAGAGCTGGATGTCGAGCCGGAAGCCTTGTTCGACGAGCTGGTGGAGCAGGCACCCCCCGGTTCAATGGGCCTCGTGCTGCAACCATACTGGTCGCCAGGTGTGCGGATGCCCGGCCCGGAAGCCAAGGGCGCCATCATCGGCTTCACGGATGTTCACACCCGCGCGCACCTGTATCGCGCGATTCTGGAAGGGTTGGCTTACGCCCTGCGCGACGGGAAGAGCCGCTCCGAACGGCGCAGCAAAGTA
>DYEN01000003.1 GCA_020725705.1 Anaerolinea sp. | reverse complement strand
GGCGAGAGCAGCGGCAGGGTGATATTGCGGAAGCGCGACCAGCGCCCCGCGCCATCCACCTCGGCTGCTTCGTACAGCTCGCTGGGGATGGCGCCCAATCCGGCGAGGAAAACAACCGCGTTGTAGCCGGCAAAGACCCAGATGTTGTACAGAATGACCGTGGTCAGCGCCAGGCTCGGCCCCTGGAGCGCCGCCGGAATGTTCAGCGGATCGCCGCCCAAAACGTTCGCATAAAAGAGGCGTACGATGCCCGTCGGCTCTTTCAGCCACGTGACCGGCTGCAGCCCGAAGAAGCGCAGCACCTGGTTGGCGAGGCTCGTGTCATCCAGCTTAAAGATCACCAGAAAGACCGTTGCGGTTGCCACGCTAGGCGCGATGTACGGCATAAAATAGATCACCCGGTAAAGCGCCTTGCCCCAGGTGATCTCCGAGAACAGGAAGTAGGCCAGGAACAGGCCCAGCGCAAGCTGGACCGGGACCGTGCCCAACGAGTACATCGCTGTGCGCATCAGGGCGTTGAAAGTATCGGCGGCCTCGCGCCCCCCCAGCACGATCGTGCGGGGCAGCTCGCTGATGGTGAGCCACCCGCCGACCATCATCATCACGGCCAGCAAAATCGTCAAGCCGAAGCCGAGTTTCGTCTCGCGCTGTTGTGCGCTCTGCCACACGCGGTAGGCCGCGCCGATCAGCAGCGCCCCCAGGCCGATCAGGAACAGTTGAGGCCAGAACAGCAGCCGCGCCGCCAGGATCTCGGGGCGCAAGATGGCCGGCGGCGCGGTATCGTAGACATAGCGATACGCCAGCCGGAACTGATCCAGCGAAAGCGCCTGCATCCCGTGGGCTGCCTGCCGGCTGAGTTGGACCGAGCCAACCAAATACAGGAACAGCACCGCGATCGCGACGCCGAGCAGAAACCGCAGGCGTCCAAGCCGGCGCACCAGGCGCGGGTGTTCTTCTTCGTCAAGCTGGCGGCGCGTGTGGTTGATCGTGTAGATGGCCGCCAGGCCAAGACACGCGCCCAGCGCCGCCAGAAGTTGCTTGCGCAGCGGCTCGGTCCGCCCACCCACGCGGATCACGACCTCACCGACATTCATCGCCGAGTAGATCTCGGTCTCGCGCAGGATCTGCGCATCTTCGGCGGGAATCTCCACATAGAGGCGCTCGCCCATCGGCAGGCCCGTGATCAGCCCCTCGCCCACACTCCCATCGGGCAACAGCACCTTCACGCGCTGGTTGTTGACAAACGCCGCGATCAGGCCCGCCAGACGATCCGGGGGCAGGCTTTGGTACGCCTCAGGGGCCAGCGGCGCCTCGATGATCTCGCCACCAATCTCGACCTGGACCATCAGATCGTCCGGTGGATTCAACCCCGCGATCACTGCCGGGTCGGCAGGGATCTGCACACGCGCGTTGGCAACCGTCGGGTTGAAGATGCGCGCGGCGATTTCCTGCGCCTGCTCCACATCACCCTCAAGCTCGGTCGCGCTATAGTACGCGAGCAAAATCCCGAGCAACATGAACAGGCCCATCATCAGGCTGGCGGTAACATAGCGCAAATAGTCAAACCGCCCTATCCGCGGCAGCACCCGGTTCAACGCCCAGCCGACGACAGCCAGAATCACAACCCAGCGCGCGACGGCCAGCAGGCCGCCCACCTCGATGCGGCGCCCCACAATCCAGACGATGCCCCCCAGCGCGATCAGCACCAGCGATTCGGCCAGTTCGCGCCAGAGCGCCGGTGTACGCTCATGCTGCAGCGCCTCGGCGATGAAGTAGCCCGCCAACGACACCAACAACAGCGCCAGCGGCAACCAGTCGACATCTCGCGAGCCGGTCACCAGGTTGAACGTCAGCACAATCAACCCCATGCCGCCGATCAACCCCGGAACGACGAAATGCCACAGCGTGCCCCCCTGCGACCGCTGCGCTACCCAGGCCGAGCGCCACGCCTGGTAGCCGAGCAAAACGAAGATCAGGGACAGGCCAAACAGAAGTACATAGGTCAGGCTGCCCAGCGAACGGACGTAGTTGTCCAGTCCAACAAAGCGGTTAGTGATGGGTGAACCGGACTTCAGGCTCTCGTAGAAGCCAGAGATAACAGGCCACAGCCCGAACAGGAAGGTGGCGATCAGCGCGGGGAGCACAAACAAATAACCGGTCAGCGCGTCTTGAATCCGGCGGCGGCGCTTCCCGGCGATCAGGTGCTGCTCGTCAATCCGGCGCTCTTGTTGAGAAGACGATGCTGTGAGTGTCATTGCGTGTATCCTTGACGCGCATGTTACCTGAATGCTGAGCGGGCGCTTTGGCCGGGGTATTCCGCCCCAAAATCAAAACCGGCTGCTCAATTGCTCTCGATACACCACACAAAACCGCGCTTAACAATCGGTCGGCTATCCCACACCGGGCACTCGAATTGTAGCGAAAGAGCGCCCCCACGCCAACGATAGCAAGTGCGCGGATACCCTTTACTGCAACGGGATCGCCGCAAACGAATGAGCGCTCCGCAGACGATAGACGAGCATGCCTGTCCCGTAGAAATCGGTTGGGATGAACAGCATTTGTTCGTACTGTGTTAGAAAACGCTCATCCCGCGCCAGACCATGACGAATGAAGGCTTCCATCAGAACTAGGTACTCGGGCCGTTGATCGTAGACTAATTGCGGTGGCACGGCGTAATTCATGCCGGGCATAAACAGGGAGCGGTCCACCGGATAGTATGCCGCTGCTTCAGGCGACACCAGCCCGACCGTGTCCAGAATGCGCGCCCGGCTGAAATAGCCAAGCGCTCCGATATCGCCCGCGCCGACCAGCGTTGAACGGCTTACGCCATACTTGTCGCGCAAGCGCTCGCCCACCTGCTGGTACAGTAGCTCAATCTTGTGCCACGCCATGCCGGGCGCGGGGCGGTCCGGTCCGTGATCGGGATGCAACACCCAGGCGTTAAACAAGAACAGAACGAGCAGGGCGCCCAAACCGGTTAAGACGCCAGCCGCCCGGCGCGGCGAGCGTACTGACGCTGCGACCAGTGCCCACAGACCGGTCAGAATGGCCAGATAATAACCGGGCAGCAGGGGAGCGAGATACCAGCGGAAAATGAGCGGATTTGCCAGGCTGAAGATCGCGCTGTACAGCCAAGGGTACGCCACAAAAGGAACCAGGCGAGGCGCTCGCTTTGCAGCCGTAAGCAAGCCGATCATCGCGAGGCCGGGATACAACACAATGCCGACCGCGATCGCCGGAACTCCAAAGGTTTCGTGCTCAGAGAACGGTGTCGCGATCTGCTGCATGAACCGCGTCAGCGCCTGTAAGTCTGCCACATCATACGCCATACGCTTGGCGAAGAGAGAACGAGGCAAGACCTGCCCAAAATAGAGCCAGCTAAACGCAAACCAGGGCAGAAGAAGCGCCACAAACAGCGTCCACAGCTTCCAGGGAACCCGCCGCGTGAGGTGGCGACCCGGCGCGGGATGGGCGCGCCAGCACGTGATCGCGTGGTGCAGCAGAAGCAACCCCACCCAGATCAGTGCGTCGATCCGCGTCAGCGCGCCGAGCGCGGCCAGCATAATCATCCATCGCTCGCGGCAGGTCAGATAGGCATAGGTAGCGGCGGCCATCCACAGAATGGCGACACTGGTTTCCATACCGCCAACGGCAAAGGTTACGCTCACCGGGTTGATGGCCCACAGAACACCCATCAGGCCCGCGAGAGCCACTCTGCCGGACAGCCTCCAGGCCATCAGCGCCAGCAGGCCGGACGTAGCCGCATCCGCCAGCGAATTCACGATCAGGGCAAACCAGGGATAGTTCTCGCTGCCGCTGACGAAGCCAAACGCAGCCATGAGCAGCGTATACAGAGGCGTGGTGGTGCCAAGTATCCGCTCGCCGGGGTTGTACACAAAGCCAGACCCTTCAACCAGGTTGCGGCTGTAGCGAAACGTGATAAAGGCATCGTCAATCGTGCGTGGTTCGGGCACAAGGCGTGCAACGAAGGCCACCGCCGCCACCGCCAGGACAACCCAGACCAGCGTGCGTGGAACTGGCAGCACCGGCAATCGCTGTGAGGGAGAAACATCTGCCGCCAACGGTTAATCTCCTGACCGGCGCAGAGAAACTACACGTCAGTCAGCGCAATCTTACAGGCACCCGGCAGGCAACGCAACCGGGCGCGCGTGCCCTGGCGTTCGCCTGAAAACAGCCTTGACAATGCCCTGGCACACCGCTAGAATGTGAGGCACCTTAACAATACGAATGCTTGTGCCAACAGCGTCGAACGGAAGTAGTAGGCCATCGTCGCAGTGAGCCGGGGACAGTGCAAACCCGGCAGCGCGCCGCCGACGAGCGCGTCAGGCTGAACTCGTCCGGGAGCTGCGCCGCCGACCGCAGGGAACGCCTGCCTCAAGCGGCGCCGGGTGCGCCCGTTACACGCAATGAGTGGATGGCACGCCACACACATGGGCCTGTAGCTCAGCTTGGGAGAGCGCCACAATGGCATTGTGGAGGTCAAGGGTTCGAGCCCCTTCAGGTCCACTGATAGTCTCAACGGCCATCAATCAGGGTGGTACCGCGG
>DYEN01000297.1 GCA_020725705.1 Anaerolinea sp. | reverse complement strand
GCGCGCATCCAGGAAGGCGTCAAGAGTCTGGGCGGCTATGCCGAGATCTTCCGCCGCAACGCGCAGTATTCGGGCGTCATCCCGCAGATCAGCGTCATGCTCGGCCCGTGCGCGGGCGGCGCGGCGTACTCGCCCGCCCTGACCGACGTGATCATCATGGTCCGCGGCCAGTCGTTTATGTTTCTGACCGGCCCGCAGGTGATCAAGACCGTCACCGGCGAAGAGATCGACAACGAGCGCCTCGGCGGCGCGGAAGTGCACACCGCAATCAGCGGCACGGCGACGTTCGCCACCAACACCGAGCAGGAAGCCCTTGAGCTGTGCCGGACGGTTCTCAGCTATCTGCCGTCCAACAACGTCGAGAACCCGCCCTATGTCAACATCGGCGACGACCCGCTGCGCATGGACGACGAGTTGAACAGCATCGTCCCGCTCGACCCGTCCGAACCGTACAGCATGCAAGAGGTGATTGCGCGCGTGGTCGATCGGGGGACGTTCCTCGAGTTCCAGCCCACCTGGGCGCGCAACGCGATTATCGGCCTGGCGCGCATCGGCGGGCACACGGTCGGGATCGTCTCGCAAGAGCCGAGCATCATGGCCGGGGTGATCGACATCGACGCCGCGGACAAGATCACGCGCTTTGTGCGTATGTGCGACTGCTTCAACATCCCGCTGGTCACCTTCGTGGATTCACCCGGCTTCTTGCCCGGCGTCGATCAAGAGTATCGCGGCATCATCCGCCACGGCGCCAAGGTCCTCTACGCCTACTCAGAAGCAACCGTCCCCAAGATCAGTGTCATCACGCGCAAAGCCTACGGCGGCGCGTACGTGGTGATGAGCAGCAAGTACCTGGGCACCGATGTCAACTACGCCTGGCCGAGCGCCGAGATCGCTGTGATGGGCGCGGAAGGGGCGGTGAACATCCTCTTTCGCAAGGAGATCAGCCAGGCGCCGGATCCGGACGCCGAGCGCGCGCGGCTGGCCGAGGAATATCGCCGCAACTTCAACAATCCATACCACGCCGCCAGCGCGGGCTATGTCGATGACATCATCGAGCCGCGCGAGACGCGCCCGAAGCTGATTGCCTCGCTGACGGCGCTGCAAGACAAATACTCGCCCGCGCCGCCGCGCAAACACGGCAATATCCCGGTCTAGCGCCAGAGGACGTCCATGATGGGCGAGAACCTGATCACCGCGCTTGAAATCACCGTCGTTGGCATGGGGCTGGTCTTCGGCGCGATCGCGCTGCTGTGGGGTGTGATGTCCCTGCTGGTGCGCGCCACCGCCGACCGCCCCGAAAGCGCGCCCGAAGCGCCCCACCCGGCCGACGACGTGCTTGAGCGTCAGAAGCGCGCGGCTGCCGTGGCAGTAGCCGTCGCACTGATGCGCGAGCAACAGGCTCAGCCACACGAATTCCCCGTGCCGCCCACGCCGATCGTCAGCGCCTGGCAGGCGGTGATGCGCGCGCGGCTGCTCCAGCAAAAAGGACCCAGGCAGGATCCGAGACGATGAAAGTGACTGTCACGATCGATGACGAGCAGTTTGAAGTCCAGATCGCCGATCTGTATGCGCGGCCCATCGTGGCCGAAGTCGACGGCCGGCGGTATGAGGTCTGGCTGAACGACACACCGGTGGTGCGCCCGGTGTCTTCCACACCGGCATCCGGCATCGCCATCCCGGCGCCATCCGCCGCGGCTCGGCCCGCTGCCGCGCCCGCCTCGGGCGCGCCGCCCGCCGAAAGCTCCAGCCGCATCCTGGCACCCATCCCCGGCGTGATCGTCGCGATCTCGGTCCAGCCGGGTGACACGGTCGAACCCGGCCAGCAGGTCTGCATCCTGGAAGCGATGAAGATGAAGAACATCATCCGCGCCCCGCGCAGCGGGACGATCGGCGCGATCCGCGTCAGCCCCGGCCAGCACGTCCGCCATCACGACGTGCTGATCGAGTACGCGGACTGAGTGGGGCGCGAGGGGCAAACGCCATGTTCTCATCCGACCTCTGGCCCGAACTCAGCAAGGGGCTTGCCAATTTCACCCCCGGCAACGCGGTGATGATCGTCGCCGGGCTGGTGCTGATCGCGCTGGCGGTGCTCAAGGAATACGAGCCGGTTCTGCTGCTGCCGATCGGCTTCGGCTGCATTCTGGCGAATATCCCGCTGACCGGCATGCTGGACGACCACGGGCTGTTCGGCGTGCTGTACAATGCCGGGATCAGCAACGAGCTGTTCCCGCTGCTGATCTTCGTCGGCGTCGGCGCGATGATCGATTTCAGCCCGCTGCTGTCGCAGCCCAGGCTGGTGCTGCTCGGCGCGGCGGGGCAGTTCGGCATCTTCGGCACGCTGATCCTCGCCACGCTGCTCAAGTTCCCGCTCAACGAGGCAGCCTCAATCGGCGTCATCGGCGCCATCGACGGTCCGACGTCGATCTATGTGGCGACCAAGCTCGCGCCCGATCTGCTGGCCCCGATCGCGGTGGCGGCCTATTCGTACATGTCGCTGGTGCCGATCATCCAGCCGCCGGTGATGAAGCTGCTCACCACCCGCCAGGAACGCTGCATCCGCATGGAGTACGCGCCGCGCCCCGTCTCGCGCCGCGCGCTGATTCTGTTCCCGATCGTGGTCACGCTGGTGATCGGGCTGCTGGTGCCGGACGCCACACCGCTCATCAGCATGCTGATGCTCGGCAATCTGCTGCGCGAGAGCCGCGTCGTAGAGCGGCTGACCCGCGCCGCCGAGAACGAGATCATCAACGTGGCGACGCTGTTCCTGGGGCTGACGGTAGGTTCGACCATGACCGCGGCCAGCTTCCTGCGGCTGGACACGATCCAGATCCTGATCCTGGGGCTGCTGGCATTTGTGCTGGATACGGCAGCGGGGTTGCTGTTCGGCAAGCTGATGGCCCGCGTCAGCGGTGGCAAGATCAACCCGCTGATCGGCGCGGCAGGGATCAGCGCTTTCCCCATGGCCGGGCGGCTGGCGGCGCAGGTCGCGCAGGACGAAGATTTCGAGAACTTCATCCTGATGCACGCCATGGGCGCCAACACTGCCGGGCAGCTTGGGAGCGTCATGGCGGGCGGCGTGCTGCTGGCGCTCGTCACGGCGATCTTGTAGCGCGCTAATGCGTGAAAAGAAACAGGGCGCGCCCTGGCCGGGATGCGCCCTGTTTATGTGTAACGTCGGATTGATTACGCGGCGGTTTCCAGCACGGCGAACGACTCGATCACCGCGTCGAGCTGCTCCAGGCGCGGGCTGAAGCTCTCCGGCGGCGCCGCGTTGATCTGCGCGATGCTCTCGGTGAAGTACTCGTCCAGGCCGGCGATGAACGCGTCATAGTCGAATTCCGCAGGGTAATCCGCCGGGAAGCCCTCGATTGTGACCGGGAAGACCATCGAGACATAGTGCGCGCCGTCCACGCTGAAGCCCTGGAACGTGTAGAGGAACTCCGAGGCGAGGAACGGCGAGACATCTTGCCGGTAGACGGTCACGTAGCTGATGCCTGTCACCGCGCCCGTCTCGACGTACTGCGCCCGCGCGCGGATCACCTGCCCCGCCGGGTAGACCGGCAAGAAGGGCAGCATATGTGTTCGCAGATCGTCATTGACCTGCATATACTCGGCCAGGTCGGGGCGCCCGGCCAGCAGCGCCCCAAGCTGCTCGACCTGCTGCTGCGACCAGTCATACGCCGCAATATCCGCCAGCCGGTAGACCGACACCGCACCGACGTGCTTCCGGTCGCTGCCGGGATAGCCCATTTCATCGATCGGGATTTCATCCCAGGGAATCGGCTCAAACAGCGCGAACTCGACACGCGGCGGCTGCGGCCCGCCCGGCGCTTCGAGGTCGACCGGATCGCCTGCGTATGCGATCACGGACGCGCCGCCGGCCAGCGACGCATCCCAGCTCAGGCTGAAGCCGTCGAACATCACGGTGTGCGTTGTTCCATCCTGAGCGAAGGCCGGAGTTGCGCCCAATGCCAGAACAAGCAGAAATGCGATCAAACGCGCTTTCATGGTGATCTCCTTGCGAGCAGTGAAACCTCTCGTAGTATAGAGCCGCTCGCTAGGCGCAAATCAACGCGCGCCCACCGCCCCTGCGCTTGATGCCCGGCGCCCGCGATACGCCCCGGCGCGAAAGCCGGGCGAGGAACGCCCGGCTGCTTACGCCTCGTGCCCGCCAGATGGTGCGGCTGTCTCGGTACCCGCCGCACGCGCCGCCGCTTCGCGCGCCATGTGTCGCACGCGGCGGTTGAACCACCAGCGGTTCCACGTCCCGACGATCCCATGCGGCAGCAGCATCACCACCAGCACAAACAGCACGCCCTGGAACAACTGCCACAGGTCGGCCACCTTGTAGACATACGCGTCAAGATCGGTCTGGGCGTAGATCGCCTGCGCGACCAGGGCCACCACGATCAACACGGCCACCACGCCGGCGCCCGCCGCCAGCGTAACCGCCCGGCTGCCCGGATCGCGGCCCGCGCCCAACACCTGCGCCACCCCGCGCCGCAGCCCGCGTCGGAAGACGTAGAAGAACAGCGCGAAGCCGGCCACCCACAGCGCCTGCCACAGCGTCAGCAGCCCGAACAGGCGCGTGCTGAGGGTAAACGTCTCTTCGCGCAGGTAGGTGCGCCCCAGCTCCAGGCCCAGCGCCGCGATGACGGGACCGGTCAGCGTCCCCACGCCGCCGATCAGCGTCAGCAGCAGCGGCTCGACGGTGTAGTTCAGGCTGAGCAGCGTCGGATCGACGCGCTTGGCCGACCCCCACAGCACAAACAGGAGTCCGCTAAGCGTCGCCAGCACCCCGGCGAAAACCATCGTCAGCAGCTTGTAGTGAAACGCGTTATAGCCAATTGCCCGCGCCCGCTGCTCGTTGTCGCGCACGGCGACGATCACGCGGCCCACCGGCGAATTGATGTAGCGCCGGATCGCCAGGAAGACAAGCGCGAAGAAGATGACCGTCACGCGGTACATCGCCAGCCGGTTGCCGTCCGCCGTCGGCGTCGGGTTGAGCGCGTCCGGGATCAGATCGCGAAACGGCAGGCCGTCCTCGGCCCCGGTGAACGCGCGCAGCGTGCCGCTTTTCGCCAGCACCCAGAAGACCTCGGCCAGGGCCAGCGTGAACATCGCGAAATACACACCCCGCAGCCGCAGGGTCACCGCGCCGGACAGCAGGCTCAGCGCCACGCTGAGCAGCACCGCCACGCCGAACCCCTGATAGACCGAGACACCCCCGCTGCCTGGCAGCAGAAGATACAGCAGCGCCGCGCCCACCAGCGCAGTCAGCGCCAGCCGCCGCCAGGGGATGCGCGCCAGCGCCCCTATGATCACCACCAGCGCGGCGAACCCCACCAGGACGGGCCAGCGCACGCCCGGCTGATACTCGCGCATCAGGATAAACGTCGCGTAGCCGCCGATGCCGAAAAACAGCGCATGCCCGAAGGAAATGATGCCGCCGAAGCCGAACAGCACATTGTAGCTCATCGCCAGGCAGGCGATCAGCAGGGTCTGGGCCAGCACGCTCTGCCAGAAGACAGACCCGCCGGTAGGCCGCTGGGGCATCACCTCGGAGTCGGTCAGATCGGCGACGAGGTACGGGAAGCGCCATAGCAGCACGAAGAACAGCGCGTAGAACCAGTTTTCCAGCACCAGCCGCGCCACGCCGGCGGCCAGCTTGCGCGCAGCCGGGTTTTCGATCCGCTCCACGCGGCGGTAGACGGCGCGCTCGATCATGATTCCTCCCGGCCGAACAACCCGCTCGGCTGAACCAGCAGCACGACGATCATCAGGATCAGGATCGACGTCTCGGCCAGCACCGGCGCGTCGAAGTGCTTGAGCGACATCTGCTCGGCGACCGCGCGCGTCAGCCCGACGATGAAGCTGGCGACCGCCGTCCCCTCATAGCTGCCCATCCCGCCGATCACCACTACCACGATGGCCAGGATCAGGAACTGGTTGCCCAGGTCGAGCGTCGCCCCCTGGTAGGGGACCAGCACGATCCCGGCCAGGCCGGCCAGCACCGCGCCCAGCACGAAGACGAAGGTGAACACACGCCGCACGTTGATCCCCAGCGCCTGAACCATCTCGGCGTCCTGCACCCCGGCGCGGATGATGATCCCCAGCCGCGTGCGGTTGAGCAGCAGCCCAACCGCGACCATGATGACTAGCCCCAGCCCGATAATGAACAGCCGGTAGATGCTCAGGCTCTGGCCGAACAGGTAGAACGTCCCGCGGAACAACTCCGGCGGGGCGAGCGGCTGCTTGGGCTGCGGCCCGTAGATGCGCTGCACCAGGTCAAGCAGAATCGCGCCCAGGCCGAACGTCAGCACGATCTGGAACACAGGCCGCGCGTACAGAGGCCGGATCAGCCCGGCCTCGATCACCGCTCCCAGCAGGCCCACGCTGACCACCGCCGCGCCCACCGCCGCCAGGAAGCTGTAGGTGCTGCTCAGCTCGACCGATTGGTAGGTCGCGTAGCCGATGTACGCCCCCACCAGCACAAACGCGCCCTGCGCGAAATTCAGCACGTCGAGCAGGCCGAAGATCAGCGACAATCCCGACGCCACCAGAAAGATCAGCATGGAGAGCATCAGGCCGCGAAATAGCGTCTGGCCGGCGGTGTTGCCGCCGAAGTCGGCCAGGCTGATCAGCACCAGAAAGGCCAGATAGGCCGCCACCAAAGCCCACGAGCGGCGATAGCGCGGCGTCAGGCGAGCAAAATAGCCGGCCATCCTGTCTCCTTTCCTACGCCACGCCCAGATAGGTCTTGATCAACTGCTTGTCACTGACCAGGTCCGCCATCCGCCCGGCGCGAACCGTCGCGCCTTCTTCGATGATGACGTAGTGCTCGGCCAGCCGGCTGGCGACCTGAAAGTTCTGCTCGACCAGCAGCACGGTCGTATGCGCCGAAAGCCGGCGAATGGCATCCATCATCTGCTCGATCAGCACCGGCGCCAGGCCCTCGCTCGGCTCGTCGATCAGCAACAGGGCGTTGTCCGGCACAAGCGCCCGCGCAATCGCCAGCATCTGCTGCTGCCCGCCGGACAGGTGCCCGCCCGGCAGGCCATACAGGCGGTGCAGGTCCGGGAACAGGCCGAAGATCAGGTCGGCCTTGCGTGCCAGATCGCCCTTCTGGCGCTCGGCGATCTGCAGGTTCTGGCCCACGGTCAGGTCGCGGAAGATGATGCGCTTCTCCGGCACATAGCCGATCCCGCGCTGCGCGATCTGGTGCGGGCGCAGGCGGTGAATCGGCTGCCCATCGAAGCGGATCTGCCCGGCGCGCGGCGGGTTGAGGCCCATGATGCTGCGCAGGGTGGTTGTTTTGCCCGCGCCGTTGCGCCCCAGCAGCACCGTGATGCTGCCGCGCGGGACCTGCACCGACACGCCTTGCAGGATATGAAATTCCCCGATGAAGGTGTGGATCTGCTCCACGTCCAGCAGCGGGGGCGCGCCGGCGCCGTGGTTCGGAGCCGCGGCGGCAGGGCCGGTCATGGGGCGTCCTCCTGCATGATCGTTGCGAAATCGCCGTACAGCTCGCCCAGATAGGCGCGCTGGACCGTCTCGTTGCGCGTGATCTCGGCGGGTGTACCCTCGGCCAGGATCTCGCCCTGGTGCATAACCGTGATGCGATCCGAGACGCTCATGACGACGTTCATGTTGTGCTCGACGAGCATGATCGTCTTGCCCGTGCCGCGCTGGATGCGCTGGATGGTCTGCATCAGCGGCGGCACCTGCTCGGTCGCCATGCCGGCGGTCGGCTCGTCGAGCAGCAGTAGCTCGGCGTCAGACGCCAGCAGGATTGCCAGCTCAAGCTTGCGCTGGTCGCCGTGCGGCAGCGCCCCGGCGAGCATCGGCGCCCGGTCCACCAGCCCGACTTCGGCCAGCGCGTGCAGCGCTGCCGCCTCGTACTGCTTAAAGTGCCGATAGTTCATCCAGAACTTGAAGCCGTCGCGCCCCAGCGCCTGCGCCGCCAGACGCACATTCTCCAGCACGGTCAAGTTGGGGAAGATGTTCGTGATCTGGAACGAACGCCCGATGCCCAGGTGCACGCGGCGGTGCAGCGGGACGGCGGTGATATCCCGTCCCTTGTAGATCACCGTGCCACGAGTGGGCTTGAGCGTGCCGGTCAGCAGATTAAAGAGCGTAGTTTTGCCCGCGCCGTTTGGCCCGATGATCGAGTGCAGGTCGCCGCGCCGGACGCGTAGATCGACATCGCACACCGCCACCAGGCCGCCGAACTCTTTGCGCAGCCCGCGCCCTTCAAGAATGATCGACTCGTCAGACATCATCATGCCCGTCTTCCGTGGCTGCCGCCGGGGTGGAAGGCGCGGCAGCCTGCGCCCCCCAACCCCGGCCCAGCCCGATGAGCGTCAGTCGGTCGAGCGCTCGGCCAGCGGCGTGCAGTCCAGCGTTTCACTGCTGCGATCCGCCCCGGCCTCGCACGGAATCTCATCGATCTCGATCTCGGCCAGCAGCTCGTAGAAACGGAACTCCGGATCGGTCAGGTTGGTGATGCGCACGGCGTACATGGGCATCAACGCCTGATGATCTTCGGGGCGCATCGTGTAGGTGCCCTTGGGGCCTTCCCACGAGCCGATGTTCTCCAGCGCCGGGATGAGGTCTTCGGTCAGGGTCGAGCCGCCCGACGCTTCCAACCCCAGCACCAGCGCCTGCGCGTTGGCAAACCCGCACTCAGTGAACAGGTCCGGCACATCGTTGTAGACTTCCTTATGCCGCTCGACCAGCCAGTCGTTGACCTCGTTGTCCGGCAGGGTGTAGTGATAGACGATGAAGCCGTCGCTGGGGATGATCGTCGCGTCGGCGAAGGCAAGCTGCAGGTCGTTCGAGTTGAAGAACGCCAGCGCGGGCATCGCCTCGGTCACGCCCATCTCCTGGATCTGCTGCACCAGCGGGATCGTCGTCGCGCCGGCCCAGATGTAGATCACGCCATCCGCACCGGAGTCCAGGACTTCTTGCAGGTAGGGGGTGAAGTCGGTGGTGTCCAGCGGCGCGTAGATCGTATCCTTAACCTTGGTCACGCCTTCCTGTTCCAGGTAATACTCAAAGGCTTCGGCTTCTTCGCGGCCAAAGGCATAGTCGGCTGCAAGCTGGATGTACGTGTCGCCCACCGCCTCGGCCCAATAGGGCGCCAGGACTTTTGCATCGTGCCACGAGTTACGGCACGCGCGGAAGGTGGTCGGTTCGAACAGCTCGCCGGTCAGGTTCTTGGCGGCAGCCGGTCCGACCATCAGCACGACATCGTATTCGGCGGCGATGCTAACCAGGCCCTGCGCCACGAGCGAGCTGGGCGCGCCCGCCAGCACTTCGACGCCCTCGACTTCGAGCAGCTCGCGCGCCTGGGTGGCG
>DYEN01000296.1 GCA_020725705.1 Anaerolinea sp. | reverse complement strand
GTGCGCTCCGCCACCGTCATCGGCCTGGTGGGCGGCGGCGGCATCGGCTTCCTGCTCATCGAACTCATCCGTGTCAACAATATGCGCGGCGTGAGCGCGGTCTTCATCGCCATTGCCTTCATTGTCATCGTGCTGGATTACGTCAGCGCCAAACTGCGCGAAAGGCTGGTGTGACATGCCCATCACGCGCATCGTCCGCAACGCCCTCATCACGGCACTGGTCATTGCCGCCTTTATCGTTTCCCTGCGCGTCACCGAGGCCGACTTTCCGCGCCTGTTCCGCGACCTGCCCAAAGGCAAAGACCTGCTGACCGCCTTCCTGACGCCCGATGTCTTCACGCGCGAGGTGGAGACGCGCACCATCTCGATTGCCTTCCCCATCCCCTGCGGTTCGGCCCCGACCGAGAGCCTGCTCCCGTCCGATGGACCGCGTCTCGTCCCCAGCGTGAACTGCGCCGCGCCGCTCGAAACGTTCACCCTGCAAGGCTTCGACCTGCAGCCCAACTCCGAAGTCGTCATCCGCTGGCGCCTGCCCGATGGCCGCACCATGACCGCCATCCGTACCCAGACCGATGCAAACGGCTACTTCACCTACGACGTGCAGGCGCGCCCCATCCAATCCAGCGTAGATGGCGTTCCCAGCCGCCTGGAGGTGGATACCCTCACCCCCGTCGGCGGGCTGAAGCCCAGCCAGGCGCTCAAAGACGTGATGGACAATATGTTTGTCACCATCTTCATGGCGCTGCTCTCCACCACCCTGGCGACGATCATCGCCGCGCCGCTCAGTTTCCTGGCGGCCAGCAACATCACCCGCAAGGGTTGCGTGGGAACGGTGGTCTATTACATCTTCCGTTCCTTCTTCAACCTGATGCGCTCCTACGACCCGCTGGTGATGGCTACCGTCTTCGGCTTCTGGCTGAGTTTTGGTCCCTTCCCCGGCTTTTTGGCGCTCACGGTGGTCACCATCGCCTCGCTCGGCAAACTCTTCTCCGAAGCCGTCGAAAACATAGACCCCGGCCCGCTGGAGGCGTTGCAAGCCACCGGCGCGCCGCCTCTGCACACCGTGCGCTATGGCGTCGTCCCCCAAATCGTGCCGGATTTCATCTCCTACATCATCTACCACTGGGACATCAACGTCCGCATCTCCACCATCATCGGTTTTGTAGGCGGCGGCGGCATCGGCTACTACCTCAACCTGAGCATCAACGACTTCAAGTGGAATCAGGCTGGCACCGCCATCTGGGCCATCGTCATCGTCGTCTGGGCAATGGACTTCCTCAGCGCCGAAATCCGCAAGCGGCTCACCTGAGGCCTGCCCGAAG
>DYEN01000020.1 GCA_020725705.1 Anaerolinea sp. | reverse complement strand
GCCCATCGAGCAGGAGAAGGGAATGACCGTCCCGGCCGGCTGGGCAGGGATGGAGATGGTCACCGTGCCGGTAGCCGGCAGGATTTCTTCCACACCCAGCGCCGGGATGACAAAAGCGCGCGAGCAGGAATAGGTCTCGTTGGTCACCACGTTGAGGGTGATGGGGGTGTTGGCGCGGGCATACAAAATCCGCGGCGAATAGCCGTCGTTTTGGGCGGCCAGGTAGAGGGTCACGCCGTCCGATTGCGGCAGCGAGCCGGAGACCGGCGCGGCCGGGCCGACCTCCGCCGGGCGGAACCAGTTCGCCACCGCCAGCGGCGAGCCGATCAGATTCAGCCCCGAATTGACCGAGACCAGCCCCAGCACGAGGATGGTCACGGCCACGAAACGCAGGAACCACTTCTCCAGCCGGGCGCCCAACTGCAGGGCAAAATACGCCACCGCAAAGAAAACCGGGCTGGTGCCGAGGGTGAAGGCAAACATCAGCGCCGCGCCCTGGAGCGGACTGCCCGTGCCGACCGCCAGCGCCATCGTCGCCTGGGTCACGCCGCAGGGAATCAGCACCGTCAGCGCGCCGAGGAAGAGCGGGGCGAAGAAACTTTCGCCGTCCTTCGCCTTCCGCCGGATGTAGCGGGTGATGAATTTCGGCGGTTCGATGGCGAAATAGCGGAAGATGGGATGAACGTTGAACATCCGCAAGGCGTTGCCAACCATGAAAATGCCGATCGCAATCAGCAGGCCGGCGCGCAGCCCGGGCGTCAACTGAAAGACCGACCCCAGCGCGCCGAGCAGGAAGCCGAGCAGGGTGTAGGCGGCCAGTTTCGCCGCCAGGAAGAGCAGAATCGGCAGCGTCAGGCGCGGATTGCGCGCTATCTGCGCCGCCAGCGCCTCTTTGGATAGCCGGCGCCCCGCCCGCCGCTCGGCGATGCGCTGCTCAATCTGACGGTCGAGTTGCTGCTCCAGTTGCTGTTCGAGCGAACTTGCCAGCAACCCGCCCTGCACGGCCAGGCAGGAGAGCCCGCCGGTGGTCAGGCCGGTGAGGAATGCGAGAAGGTATTGTTCCATAAGTTCCTTTCAACACGAAGAACACGTAACTACCTGCCGACAACCAAAAGGGGGAAGAAACCCGCCGCTGTGTGTCATTGCGAGGGCGCAGCCCGAAGCAATCTCCAGCATTTGCGGGGAGACTGCCACGCTCGCTGCGCTCGCTCGCAGCGACACAATCCTTGTTTGTTTGCAGCAGAACATTCTTTCGCCTAGAAGAACAAAAAAGAACACAAAGGTTCACAAAGGGTAACCGCCTACCCTCCCGCAGGTTTTGGCGCAATTTCCAAACCACAAGACGCCTCTGTGATTGCCGACATCAGTTGCCAGCCCCGTTCTAACCTGCGGGAGGGTTTGGGTAGGCAATTACCACAAGTGGAAAAGAATTTTCCTGGTGCGCCTGTGTGGTACTTTGCGCCCTTCGCGTTGATCCTTTCTCCTACCGTTTTCCACCTTCCCAGACGACAAACGGCATGTTGATGACAATATTCGTCCGCTCGATGGTCACTTCGCCGGCCGCTTGCGCAGCCAGCACCTCGGCAGCCGACTTGAGTTCGCGCGCCGCGGCCGGGTCGGTCCAGGTGACCAGGTTCAGGCGGCGCAGTGGGCTGTATCCGTCCGTGCCAGGGGGATTGTCGAACACGTCCGGTGCAAAGCCGAGCGGCCCCATCCCCTCGATCCCGTTGGTGAAGACGTACACGTTTGCCAGGGCGCTGTCGGGCGTATCGGCCAGCGACGGCACAAGCAGGACCGGCGAGTCCATCATGTCGGTCAGCAGTTGCGCCACGTCCGGGTCGGAGGCTTCGGTGTGAATGAAATAGATTTCCTCGCCCTCGGCGTAAGCCAGTCCGGCCGGCAGGACGGCGGTCAGGCCCATTTCCTGTTTCGGCGCGCAGGCCGCGAGCAGGGCAATGGTCAGGAGAGAGAGCGTAACAATAAAACGTCTGGTCAACATGATCACCTCGTAAGTTTCATACAGGATGTTCGATTTCCCCGGCCATGAAACGCTCCGGGTCGGATTGGAAAGCCGCCAGGCAGGCAGCCGTGCAAAAATAGACCCGCTCGCCGCGAAAGATGGCGCTGGGATACTTTTCCGGGTCTTCGATCTTCCCGCCGCAGGCAGTGACCGGCGCGGGTTCAGAGGCGCTCGTTCCGGCCTCGCCGGGCGCCGTCGCGGCAAGATACTTCTCCGGTTGGCGGTCAAACAGGCCTTTGCAGACCGGCGAACAAAAGTAATACGTTTCGCCGCGATAATGAGACCGGGAGGAGGCAGTTTGGGGATCCACCTTCATTCCACAGACCAGATCCGTTGCCATTAGATTTTTGCCCTCCGCAATCTCAGACTATTGCTAACCACAAACACACTGCTGAACGCCATCGCCGCGGCCGCCAGCATCGGGTTCAGGAGACCGAGCGCCGCCGCCGGGATGAGCAGGACGTTGTAGAAGAACGCCCAGAACAGATTCTGTTTGATGGTGCGCAACGTCCGGCGGGAGAGACGGACTGCCCGCGCCACCCCGCGCAGGTCGCCGCTGATGAGCGTCACCGGGGCGGCGGCCATGGCCACATCCGTCCCCGTGCCGATGGCAATGCCCACGTCGGCT
>DYEN01000295.1 GCA_020725705.1 Anaerolinea sp. | reverse complement strand
GCGCGCCAACAACCCCGGCCAGACGGTCGTGATTGTGGTCGCCGACGATGGACGCGGTGGCACGGCGCGGGTGCAGTTCAACGTCTCCGTTGCCGCCCGCAACACCGACCCGTCCATCCAGCCCATCTCGGAGCAGGTCGTCACGGCGGGCCAGACTATCCAGGTTCCGGTGTCTGCCGCCGACCCGGACGGCGACCCGCTCAGCATCGAAGCGACAGCGCAGGACAGCGCGATCGCTTCGGTGAGCATCGCCGGGCCGGGGACACTGTCCGTCACGGGGAACGCACCCGGCACCACGCTGATTACCGTGACCGTCTCGGACGGGCGCGGCGGATCGGCCAGTGTCCAGTTCCCGGTGACCGTCAATCCGGCCAACACCGATCCGGTCATCGAGTCGATCGGCGAACAGCTTCTGACCACAGGTGAGCAGCGCGACGTGCCGTACACGGCGTTCGACCCGGACGGTGATACGCTCAGCGCGGTCAGCGCCTCGGACAACGAGGGCGTGGTCATGGCCGCCATACCGCAGCCGGGGATCGTCCGGCTGATGGCAAACAACCCTGGCCAGGCCACCGTCACAGTCACGGTCGATGACGGGCGCGGCGGCACAGCCAGCACACGCTTCCTGGTGACCGTGGAAGCGGCCAATGCTGAGCCGAGCATCCAACCGTTCGAGGATCAGGCGCTGGAGCCGGGTGAGACGATCAGCCTGGCGGTAAACGCGTCCGACCCGGACGGTGACCCGCTCAGTGTGATCGCGCAGTCCAGCGACGAGAACATCGTCTCGGCGACAATCGACAACCAGGGCCAGCTTGCCCTGCGCGCCAACAACCCCGGCCAGGCGACCGTCACAGTGGCGGTGGATGACGGGCGCGGCGGCACGGCGCGGACCCAGTTCCTGGTCACCGTGACGCAGCCCAACCGCGAGCCAAGCATCGAACCGCTGCCGGAGCAGCAGCTTCAGCCGGGGCAGGCGGTTCAGCTCAGCGTCAGCGCGTCTGATCCGGACGGCGACCCGCTGACGCTCATGGCGACATCGGCGGACGAATCGGTCGTTACCGCTGCGGTCGCCCCGCCCAACATCGTTGAGTTGAGCGCGCGCGGCCCTGGCAGCACGGCAGTGACCGTGTCGGTCGACGATGGGCGCGGCGGAATCGCCAGCGTCAACGTTCCTGTGACCGTCCAGGCGCCGCCCAGTCCGCCGACGCCGGAGATCGACCTGGGCGCCCTGCCTGTTGTCGATCCGGTCGAGGATGACGTGCGCGACGAAGTGCGCAGCGTCCACCGTGATGGCCGCCGCATGGACCCGCCCGTCAACCCGCGCGTCTTCAGCGTCGTGGGCGACACGCCGCCCAATGCGTTCCTGGCGGACTTCGCAGACGGGCAGGCGAATGTCGACGAGCTGCCGGACGCCGGGGACCTGCGTGAGCTGATCGCGTTCGTCACCCAGGCCGAACTGCCCATCGGCGGCAACGCCTTCCAGTCTGGCGGCGCGCTTGCCTCGGGTGCGGATTGGCGCGCAGCCGATCTGCTCGACCCGGCGCGGGCCAACGCCAATATCTGCCAGCCGAACGAAACCCCGCTGGCCTGCGAGCTGCGCGTGAACCGCCCGGCGGTTGTCTTCGTCACGGTGGGGCGCGTGGACCTGCTGCGCGGCACGCCGGTCGACCAGTTCCAGGGCGCGCTGG
>DYEN01000294.1 GCA_020725705.1 Anaerolinea sp. | reverse complement strand
CTTGCAGGCCCAGGGCAGCAGCGCGGTCTTTGCCGAGACCCTGACACCGGGGCTGTATACGGTGGAGTTGCGCCGGGCCGGCGAGACGATCCGCACCGAGCAGTTTGTGGTCAACCTGTTCGACCCGGCTGAGAGCGCCATCGAGCCGCAGGACCGTGTCACAATCGGCACGACGACGGTGGAGCGCGGCGCGCGCGAAGAAACGGCCCGGCGCGAGTTCTGGCTGTGGATCGCCGCGCTGGCGCTGGCGTTCCTGCTGCTGGAGTGGATCGCCTACCAGCGATCGCTGCGACGCTTGCCGCGCGTCACGCTCGGCGGCGGCCGGACGTCGTGGCGGCGGCGCATCGCTTCGCTCTGGCAGCGCCCGGCCCGCTCCACCAGGCGCGCCCGGACGGGCATACCGCTACGCACGCGCAGTCCAGGGGGGCGCGGCCCATGACCCTCACCACGCCCAACGCCCTGTGGCTGTTCCTCTTGCTCCCGGTGTTCATCGCCATCGGCTGGCCGCGCCTGGCCTATCGCCGCGCCCGCGACGCGGTTAGCCTGATCATCCGGCTAATCATTGTGGTTCTGCTGATCCTGGGGCTGGCCGGCCTGCAGGTTCAGCATGCCGCCGACAAGCTGGCGGTAGTGTTCCTGGTGGACGTTTCGGACAGCGTCGCGCCGGCGCTGCAAAGCGCCGCCCTGGATTATGTCCGGCGCGCGTCTGAGGCGATGGGGCGCAACGATCAGGCAGCGGTTGTCGTTTTCGGCGCCAATGCACTGGTCGAGATCCCGATGACCAACCAGCTTGAGCTGGTTCAGATGGGGTCCGATCCGATCCGCCTGAACACTAACCTGGCCGAGGCGATGCGCCTGGGTCTGGCGCTGTTCCCCGCCGACACTGCCAAGCGCATGGTAATCCTCAGCGACGGACGCGAGACGGTGGGCGACGCGGCCCAGGTGGCGCGGCTCGCCGCCGCAACCGGTGTCCAGATCGATTACGTCTATCTGGCGCCGGACGCCGGGCAGCAGGCCACCGGCCCGGAAATTCTGATCACGGACGTCCGCCTGCCTGCTACGGTCAATGTGGACGAGGCCTTTGACCTGTCCGTGACTATCACCAGCAACCAGCCGAGCAGCCTGGCCGAGGTCCGCGTGTTGTCATCGGGCGCCGTCATCTACCGCGAGACCGTGGAACTGCGCCAGGGCACCAACAACTACGTCCTGCCGAATCTCACCGTCTCCACGCCCGGCTTTGCAGATTTCCGCGTCGTCGTCGAGCCGTTGGGCGCCGACACGTTCTACCAGAACAACGAGCTTTCGGCCTTCACCGAGGTTACCGGGCCGCCGCGCGTGCTGCTGGTCACCAGCGACGAGCGCGAGATCGTCTCGCTGCGCGCCGCGCTCGAAGAAGCAGGACTTGAAGTTGAGCTGCAGGGGCCGCACAACCTGCCGCTGGGCTTGGCGCCGCTGACCAGCTACGACAGCATCATCCTCGCCAACGTGTCGGGCGCCGAACTGACCGACGACCGGATGCGCTTCCTGCAGGCCTATGTGCGCGATCTAGGCGGCGGGCTGGTGGTTATCGGCGGGCCGGCGAGCTATGGAGTCGGCGGCTATTTCGAGACCCCGCTCGAAGAGACGCTGCCGGTTGAGATGCGGCTGCGCGATACCGAGCGCATACCCCAGTTGACCATGTTGTTCGTAATCGACCGCTCGGGCAGCATGGAGATTTCCTCGGCCAGCGGCGTATCGAACCTGGAACTGGCAAAAGAGGCTGTGATCCGGTCGCTCGACCTGCTACAGGACACGGACCGGATCGGCGTACTGTCGTTCGATGTCAGCGCCTACTATGTGATCGAGCTTCAGAACGTGGGCGATGACGGCCACCGGGAAGAACTGCGCGCCCAGATCGGCGCCCTGCGTCCCGGCGGCGGCACGAACATCCGCCAGGGTGTGCTGTCCGCCGACCGCGTCCTGCGCGACGAAACCTCGCAGCTCAAGCACATCATCCTGCTGACCGACGGTGGCTCGGACCCCAGCGGGGTTGTCGCGGCAGTGGACCGGATGTACCAGAATTACGGGATCACAACCTCGGTCGTCGCGGTTGGCCGGGATTACGCTCAATGGTTGCAAGAAGTGGCGGTAGCCGGGCGTGGCAAGTTCCACCTGGTCCTGGATGTCTCGACCATCCCGGCCATTTTCACCGCCGAAACCCTGCTGGCAACGCGCGCTTACATCGTCGAGCAGGAGTTCCGCCCCGCGATCACCGCGCGCCACCCGATCATCGACGGCATCGACAGCTTGCCGTCATTGCAGGGCTATATCGCCACCAGCCCCAAAGAAACCGGGACTGTGATTCTGCGCGGCCCGGACGACGACCCGATCCTGGCAGCGTGGCAGTATGGCCTGGGGCGTGCGGTCGCGTTTACATCCGACGCCACCTCGCGTTGGGCGGTGGATTGGGTTGGTTGGGATAGCTATGCGAATTTCTGGACGCAGGCCATCCAGTGGTCCATCATCGAAGGCAGCACCAGCAACATCGAGGCGCGGGTGATCCAACGGGGCGAGGACGCGGTGCTGGTCGTCGACGCGCGTACCGCCCAGGGCGACTTCCTCAACGGGCTGTCGCTGCAGGCCTCGGTGGCGAACACGCAACTTGATTCGCAGACGCTCCGCCTGGAGCAGACCGCACCCGGTCGCTACGAAGCGACCTTTACACCCCGCCGCGAAGGCTCGTACTTCATCACCGTGTCCGGCGAGGCCACGCCGGGCGACGGCTCGCTGCCCGAAGAGCAAATCCGCCAGACAACCGGATGGGTGTTGAGTTACTCGTCCGAATACCGGATCGATCCCTATGAGAACCCCAGCGACGATCCACAAGCGCTGCTGGAAGCGATCGCCGGGCTGACCGGCGGCGCGTCGCTGGCAACGGAGCCGGCGGCCAGCTTTTCGCACAACCTCAACCAGCAGCGCGCAGCGGAACCGCTGTGGCCCTATCTGTTGCTGGCGGCGGCGCTGCTGTTGCCGGTCGATGTGGCGGTGCGGCGCCTGGTGATCACACGCCGCGATCTGGCCGAGGCGCGTAGCCGCCTGTTCGGCACACGCGAAGCACCAGAAGCGGTGAGCACATCGGCCCGGCTGGGGCGCTTGCTGGACGCCAAAGGACGTGCGCGCGCCACCGGTGAGGTCCCGACTGCTACACAGCCGGTCGCCACAACGCCGGCGGCGAGTGCCCGGCGGCGGTCGCTGCGGCCAAAGAGCACGCTGCCGCCTGCGGCCCCCAAACGTCCCGAAAAAGCTCAGCCTGCCGAGACCGGCGGGACGCTCGCCTCGCGCCTGCTGGAACGCCGCCGCGAGGCAGGCTCCGGCCAAGACGACGAGAGCTAGCCCGATGCCGTGGATCCCGTTCCGGACGCCAACGCTGACGTTTGGAACCAGCCTGCTGCTTGCGCTGGTGCTTAGCCTAACCGGCTGCACCCTGACGCGCGCACCCATCATCCAGCCCACCCCAACGTCGACGCCTGACCCACACCCAACCGCCGGCGCGGACGGTTGGGAGACGATCCGGCCGGGCATCGAACGGCGCACATACGCCATCCGGGGCGAGGGCCTGCTCAGCGCGCAGGCGGTCGTCGTGCGGCTGGACCCGGCACTGGTCAGCTTTCGGGTTGCTTATAGCCCCGGCGAGCCACGCTCGCTGAACGACTGGCGGGCGTCGCTGCCCGGCGCAGCCGTGATCGTGAACGGCGGCTTCTTCGACGAGGGAAGCCGCGCGCTCGGCCTGGTCGTCAGCGACGGGCAGGTCTTCGGGCAATCGTTCCGCGGCTTCGGCGGGATGTTCCAGGTCGACGAGAGCGGGCCGCGCGTGCGCTCGCTCGTCGGCGAGCCGTACGCCGGCGAGCCGCTCTGGCACGCCGTCCAGTCATTTCCGATGCTGATCGAAACCGACGGCGTGCTGGCACCTCGGGGCGACGGCTTCAACATCGCCGCCCGGCGGACTATCATCGCGCAAGACGGCATGGGGCGGATTCTGCTGGCAATCACGCCGCTCAGCGAGACAACCTTCAGCGCGGCGCAGCACTGGCTGCTGAACAGCGATCTTGACGTGCGCATCGCGTTCGCTCTGGACGGAGGCCGGTCGTCGGGCCTGTTCATCGATCACCCCGACGGCCCCGATGAGACTTATCCCGCATTTGACCGCCTGCCGAGCGTCATCGCAGTTTTCCCACAATGAGCTACAATACACGGCTCTGACATTCTCTGACCATCCGAACAGGTCGTCGTCGCTATGTCCGAACCCACTGAAGTCGCCACGTCGATTTTGACGCTGATTCTGACGCCGGACGGGCTGGTGCCCACGCCGTACTGGGCGCGCACGCTGGCGGACGCGGTCGGCCTCGAACCCGGCGGCGTCTACACCGTCGCGCGTACTTTTCACGGCAACCGCGCGCTGCTGCTCGATGCTCATCTGGATCGCCTGGAAGAATCCGCTCGCCTGAGCGGGATTTCGCTGGTGCTGGATCGGGATCGGCTGCGGGCGGCGCTGCGCGAGGCGCTGGAGATGGCCGGCTATCCTGAAACCAAGTTCCGCATCACCATCCCGCGTGACAACCCATCGCACATCTATCTGGCGCTGGAGCCGTTCCAGCCCGTGCCGGAGCACATCCAGCAGGACGGGGCGCGCGTGGTCACTCTGCCGCTGGTCCGCGCCAATCCGGTGGTCAAGACGACAGAATGGATGACGGTACGCAAGCCGTCCTACGAAGCGCTGCCGCCCGGCGTGTATGAAGGTATTCTGGTTAGCGAGGGCGGTCACCTGCTGGAGGGGATGTCAAGCAACTTCTACGCGGTGTTGGATGGCGTGCTGATGACCGCGGGCGAAGGCGTGCTGGCCGGGATCACGCGTCGGGCGGTGCTGGAAATCGCGCGGGAGTTGCTGCCGGTCCGCCTCGAAGCGCCGCACCGGCGAGACATCCCGCGCTTCGCGGAAGCCTTCCTGACCAGCAGCGGGCGCGGTGTCGTCCCGATCACGTACATCGACGGGCAGCCGGTTGCCAGCGGCCAGGTTGGCCCAATCACGAAGACGCTGCGCGCGCGTTACGACGACTGGACGGAAACGCACAGCGAGCCGATCTAGGTGCGCTCACCCCCGTCCGCTCAGACCCGTCTTATTCGCGTTCGGGCCTATCCGTCAGGGCCAGCGCCATGTAGAAGGTTGCGCCCTGTCCCTCGACACTCTCCGCCCACACCCGCCCCCCGTGTGCCAGAACGATGTGGCGCACGATCGCCAGCCCAAGCCCGGTTCCGGAACGGCGCGCCCGGTCGGCCTGGTAGAAGCGCTCGAACACGCGCGGCAGGTCTTCCGAGGCAATACCGGGGCCGTTGTCGCGCACGGCGATGATGGCCTCGTCGTCTACAGCCTCAGCCGAAATCGTGATCGAGCCGCGCTCCGGCGTATATTTGACCGCGTTGTGGATGATGTTCCTCAGCGCGCGCTCGATCTGAAAGCCATCGGCAAGCACATAAAGATCGTCCGGCACCGAAACGGTGATCGTCTGTTCCTTACTTTCGGCCAGTGTCCAGAGCGGCTCAACGCTGGCCCGCACCGCTTCGGCAAGCGGCGTGGCGGTCAGGCGGATCGGCATCTGGCCGGACTCGATCAGGGCCAGATCGCGCATTTCCTGCACCAACTGCGCCATCGTATCGACTTCGCGCTTGATATCGGCGGCCATCTTGCGCAGACGCTTGGGCTTTTCGCGTCCGGCGATCTCGAGCAGAGTATCCGCCAGCAGCCCCATGGCGGTGAT
>DYEN01000293.1 GCA_020725705.1 Anaerolinea sp. | reverse complement strand
GCCTGCGTAAAGAACTGCGGCAGGTAAAACAAGCCCATATGCTGCACGACCGGTAGGACACAGGGAGGACATTGGAGAAGCGATGGCAGCGATAGAGGTGCGCAATCTGCGCAAGGTCTATCAGGGCGTGCCAGCGGTCGACGGCATCAGCTTTTCCGTCGCCGAAGGTGAGGTATTCGGCTTGCTGGGCCCGAACGGCGCCGGCAAGACAACCACCATTGAGTGTATTGAAGGGCTGCGCCAGCCGGATGCGGGCGAGATCACCGTCCTCGGTCGCGACTTCCGCGCTGGCCCCAACGGGATCAAGGAGCGCATCGGGATCCAGCTCCAGACCACCGGGCTGTATCCGCGCCTGACGGTTGCCGAGTTGCTTAACCTGTTCGGGACGTTCTATGCCCGGGCGCTGCCGGTGGACGAACTGCTCCGGCTTGTCAGTCTGGAAGACAAGCGCAACACGCTGAGCAAGAACCTCTCGGGCGGGCAACACCAGCGGCTCTCGCTGGCCCTGGCGCTGGTCAACGATCCGGAGTTGCTCTTTCTGGACGAGCCGACGACCGGCCTGGATCCGCAGTCCCGCCGGCAGATCTGGAACATCGTCAAGGATCTCAAGCGCCGCGGCAAGACGATTGTGCTGACGACGCACTATATGGAAGAGGCGCAAACGCTGTGCGACCGCGTCGCGGTGATGGATGCCGGCAAGATCATCGCACTCGGCACCCCGCGCCAGTTGATCGAACAGCACTTCGAGACGGCGGCAGTCGAGTTCGAAGACCGCAATGCCGCCAGCCTGGAGATGCTCAACGCCCTGCCTGGCGTCACCCGCGCCTCGCGCGATGGCACGCTGGTGACGCTCTACTCGCGTGACACACCGCACACGGTTGAAGCCATGCTTGCCGCCGCACGCGAGGGAAAGATCGCCTTCGACGATCTGCGCGTGCGCAGCGCCACCCTTGAGGACGTCTTTCTCAAACTGACCGGCCGTCGGATTCGAGACTAAAGGCGCGAGACCGAGGAGAGCAACGCATGAAAGCCTTCATCCCGCTCTTTCTGGCCGACGTGCGCGAGTTCGTGCGCGACCGCTCGGCGCTGTTCTGGACAGCCGCGTTCCCGGTGATGTTCATCTTCATCTTCGGAGTGATCTTCTCCGGGGGCGACGACATCAGCTTTTCGATCGGACTGGTAAACGAGGACGGGCCTGGCGGCGAGCAGTTGGTCGAGAGCTTCCAGGCGATCGAGGTGTTCGAGATCACCACCGGCACGCTCGAAGACGAGCTGGCCGCGCTGAAAGACGGCGACCGCGCGGCGGTGATCGTCATCCCGTCGGGCACGGGTTCGACACTGGCGCGCGTCGTTAACACCGGCGGGGGCAATCCTGCTCCGGCCAGCGTGTCCCTGAGCGTCTACTATGACCCGGCCAATCAGAACAGGGCGCAGATCGTGCTCAACATCATCGACAAGGTCGTGAGCGGCATGAACCAGGGCATCACGGGGACCACGCCTGTGCTGACCATCGACCCGCAGCAGGTAGTGGCGTCAGATCTGCGCAATATCGACTATCTGCTGCCCGGCATTCTGGCGATGAGCCTGATGCAGCTTGGTCTGTTTGGGACGGCGGGGCCGCTGGTCAGCCTGCGCGAGAAGGGCGTGCTGCGCCGGATGGGCGCCACACCGCTCAGCCGCACGACGCTCTTAAGCACGCAGGTTGCGTTCCGCATAGTGCTGGCGCTTTGCCAAGCGGCGCTGCTGATCGGCGTGGGGATGCTCGCCTTTAACGTTCGCGTCGAGCTGGCGAATCTGCCGCTCATCGTGCTGGTCGTGCTGTTTGGCGCCGGCATGTTCGTCACGCTGGGCTACTTCCTTTCCACGCTGGCGAACACGGAAGAAGCCCTGCAAGGCATCGTCGCGCTGCCCAACTTCCTTTTCATGTTCCTGTCGGGGATCTTCTTCCCGGTGGACATGATGCCGGAGTGGATCCGCCCGGTGGTGGACATCATCCCACTGACGTACCTGGGTGACCTGCTGCGCAAGACCATGCTCGAGGCCGGGTCCTACTACAGCGCGCTCACCAGCGTGCTGGTGCTGGGCGGATGGCTGCTGGTTTCTGCGCTTCTGGCGCTGCGCTTTTTCCGCTGGGGGCAGCAGGGGTAGGACGATCCCGCAAGTGCCAGATACAAAACGAGCCGGCGTTCTCGCGCCGGCTCGTCTCATTTTCCGTCTGAGCGCGCGACACTCACTTGATCATGAACTCGCCGGCGCGGTAGAACAACTCGCCGTCGACCCAGATCTCGCCGCCGTCTTGCAGGCCGTGCACCATATCCCAATGGATCGCGCTCTGGTTCTGCCCGTGCGACTCGGCGTAGCTGCGCCCCAGCGCCATATGGATCGTGCCGCCGATCTTCTCGTCGAACAGGATGCTGCGGGTGTAGCGTGTGACGCCTTTATTGGTCCCGATGGCGAATTCGCCCAGGCGGCGCCCGCCCTCATCCAGATCAAGCTGGCTGAGCAGGAACGCCTCGTTCTTGCGCGCCGACGCCTCGACCGCGCGCCCGTTCTCGAAGCGCAGCCGCACCCCCTCGACCTCGTAGCCCTGATAGACCGACGGGTAGTTGAACGCGACCGTCCCGTTCACCGAATCCTCGACCGGGCTGGTGAAGATCTCGCCGTCGGGGAAGTTCAACTGGCCATCGCAGTTGACCCAGGGCCGCCCCTCATACTCAAAACTCAGGTCGATGCCCGGGCCGCGCACCTCAACGTGCGATTTGCCTTTCAGCCAGTCCACCAGCCGCTCTTGCATGTCGTGGAAGTTCCGCCAGTAGGCGATCGGATCCGGTTGGTCCAGTCCGCACGCCTTATAGACGAAGTCCCGGTAGTCGATCAGGCTCATTTCAGCCGTTTGTGCCAGGGCCTGCGTCGGCCAGGCGCAGACCGTCCAGCGCAGCTTCCCTTCTGCGTACCGGTTGAGGTATGTCTCGCTGAAGGGCTGGATCGTGCGGCGATAGCGCGCCAGCCGCGCCGGGTCCAGGCTGGAGAGCGCCTTGGTGTTGGCGGGAGCCTTGATGAAGAACAGCGCCTCGCACTCGTTGACCCAGTGCATCATGGTGGAATCGAGATGATCGAGCTGAGCGTCGTTTGCTTCGCGCAGGAACAGCTCGAAGAACGGCGTGTAGTCCGGTGAGATCATGGCGGACGTCTGCACGTTCGGGAAGCCGCCCCGCGCCAGCACCGCCGCGAGCAGCGCCTCGATCAGGGGGCCGGCCGTCTCTACGTTGCCGACGATCGCCACCCGCTCGCCGGGCCGGATGGGACTGGAGTAGCTGGTGAGGATATAGGCTAGTTCGCTGGCGAAATTCTCGTGCATAGAAACTCTTTTCCTTACCTTTCGGGGGCCTGCGGCACCCGCGTGTCGCAGGCAGCGAAATCTGAAAACGCGCGGGCTTACGCCTCGATCACAAACATCCCGTTTTCGTAGAACAACTCGCCATCCACCCAGATCGCGCTGCCGTCACGCATACTATGCACGATGTCCCAGTGGATCTGGCTTTCGTTTACCCCGCCTGCCTCGGTCAGTGAGCGCCCCAGCGCCATGTGAATGGTCCCGCCGATTTTCTCGTCGAAGAGCGTCTCGCCGGTGAACTGCTGGATACCCTGGTTGGTCCCGATGGCGAACTCGCCCAAGCGCCGCGCCCCGTCGTCCAGGTCGAGCTGAGTCAGCAGGTAATCTTGGCCGTGCTCGGCGCTGGCCCGTACCACGCGCCCCTGCTCGAAGGTCAATTCGATGCCGCGCACCTCGCGCCCGCCGTAGATGGTCGGGTAGCTGAAACGGATGGTGCCGTTGACGCTGTCTTCGACCGGGCAGGTGAAAATCTCGCCGTCGGGGAAGTTGTAGTCGCCCCGGCAGTTGACCCATCGGCGCCCGTCGAGATGGAACGAAAGATCAACGTTCGGGCCGCGCACTTCGACGAATTGCTTGCCCGCCAGCCAGCCGATCAGCCGGTCCTGGCGCGCGCTGAGCGCCTGCCAGTGCGCGACCGGATCGTCCTGATCCAGCGCGCAGGCCCGGTAGATAAACTCGCGATAGGCTTGCAGGCCCATCTCTGCCTGCTGGGCGGCGGCCTGGGTCGGCCAGGCGCAGATGTTCCAGCGCAGTGACTGGTCGGCGATGCGCTGGAAATACGTTTCGATAAAAGGGCGGCCTGCTCGCTGGGCGCGGGCGCTGCGCTCCGGGTCCACCTGCGCCCGGCTCATGGTATTGTGCGGCGCGAGCACGTTGAACAGCACGTCTGCCTTGCTGATCATCTCCATCGCCAGCGGGTTGAGAAAATCAAGCTGGTGATCGGCGGCCTTGCGCATGAACACATCGCCGAGGTTGGGGATGATGACGTAAGGAACCGGGTGACCACCGCGATCCAGAACCGCTTCGTACAGGGCTTCGATCAGCGGCATGGCCTCGACCGGCGCGTTGATCACCACCAAGTCACCCTTCTGGACCGGAACCGAATACTCGGTAAGGACCTGCGCCATCTTGGGCGCGAAATTCTCGATCATGCGTTCAGCGATGCCTCCTGAAGCAGGCCGGTCTGGCCCCACTCAAGCTTATCGCCCGCCACTATAGCATAGCAGATGGACGGGCGCTATTCGCCCCCAACGGATCACGCGGCGACCGGCTGCTCGCGCTGGCGCGCTTGCCGATAGGCGTTGCTGGCCCGCCGCGCGACCATCCACAACCCCAACATGCTGACCGCCCCGGCGCCGATCAACAGGACGCTGGCTTCCGGGCTGACCCGGTCGAGCAGGATACCCTGAACCCAGGGGATCACGCCGCCGCCGATCCCGCCCAGGATGG
>DYEN01000292.1 GCA_020725705.1 Anaerolinea sp. | reverse complement strand
GGCGACGTGATCACGCAGATCAACGGCGTGGACGTGTCGGCCAGCATGGGGCGCGACCTGATGCTCTCGTTCCGCTCCGGCGAGCCGCTGAGCCTGACCGTGCTGCGCGACGGCGAGGAAATGACCGTTGAGGTCGATCTGAGCAGCGTGATGAGCGAGCTGATGCCGCGCCTGCCGGACATCGAGGAGATGATGCCGCATGGTCGCGGTGGCGTGGGCTTCGGCTTGGGGTCGCTGATCAACGCGCTGCTGGGCATTGACGCCGAGCTAACCGACGACGGTCTGGCGATCCACGCCATCGACGAAGGCTCGCCGCTGGCGGACAGTGGTCTGCAGGCCGGCGACGTGATCACGGCGGTGAACGATGTTTCGCTGACCGAGATCGACCTGGGCGCGGTCATGCGCCTGCTGGGCGGCCTTCGTCCGGGCAGCACGCTGACCCTGAGCGTCCTGCGCGACGGTGAGGAGATCACGCTGGAGTTCGACCTGCCGGCCAACTTCAGCTTCCCACAGGTCGGCCCGCGCATGGGCAGCATGATGATGGGTGCCCAGCCCACCCAGCTTGGCGTACAGTTTGCCGTCATCACACCTGAGCTGGCCGCCGAGCGCGATCTGCCGGTCGAGGAAGGCGCGCTGATCGAGCGCGTCTACGACGACACTCCGGCAGCGCGGGCCGGGCTACAGGTGGGTGACATCGTGACGGCGGTGGAAGGCGAGCCGGTCGACCAGCGCCGTACCCTGCGCGAGCGCCTGCTGCCCTATGACGAGGGCGAGGTCGTCACGCTGACCGTGTTGCGTGACGGCGAGGAACTGAACCTGGACGTGACGCTCGGCCCTAACCCCGGCGGCTTCGGTTTTGGCTTTGGTCCCGGCCCGGAAGGTGGCGCGATGCAGTACTACTTCTTCGGACCGGGCGAGCCGGGCGAGGAGTTCTTCAACATGCCGCACTTCTTCTTCGGGCCGGGTGGCCGCTTCGAGTTCGGCCCGTTCCGGTTCACGCCGGCCGAGCCGGAAGGCGAAGGAGTGCCGTCTGGCCCCCGCGCCTGAGCGCGACCCTGCGCTGCCGGCCTTGCCCGGCAGGGAGATGAGGGATGCAGGCCTCTGCATCCCTCTTTTGGTCCCGGCATGTTTTCGTCTATACTCTTGCGCACGGGATCAAGCGCCGGAGCCGGACATCGGAGACAGTGTATGTGCGATACCGTGGTGGCCCTGGGTAGTGCGACGGCGGACGGCATCACGCTGTTCGGCAAAAACAGCGACCGGGAGCCGAACGAAGCGCATCATCTGGTACGCCTGCCCCGCACACAATATGCTCCCGGCAGCACGGTCACCTGCACCTACGTGACCATCCCCCAGGCACGCACCACCTACGAAGTCCTGCTCGCCAAGCCGTTCTGGGTCTGGGGCGCGGAGATGGGCGCCAACGAGTACGGCGTCGCCATCGGCAGCGAGCCGGTCTTCACCCGCGTGCCCTACGAGAAGCGGACCGGCCTGCTGGGGATGGACCTCGTCCGGCTGGGGCTGGAACGCGGGCGCACCGCCCTGGAAGCACTGGATGTCATCACGACGCTGTTGGCCGAGTACGGTCAGGGGGGCAACGCCGGCTTCCACCACAAGCTATATTCGCACACCAGCTTCATCATCGTGGACCCGCACGACGCCTGGGTGCTGGAAACAGCCGGGCGTCATTGGGCTGCCGAGCGCGTGAAGGACGTGCGGACCATCTCCAATGGCCTGACAATCGGCACGATGTGGGATATGTGCTCCGAAGATCTGGTGTCGTATGCCGTCAAGCGCGGCTGGTGCACCGGCCGGGATGACTTTGACTTCGCCCGGTGTTACTCGCACACGCTCTACACCCGCCTGAGCGCGTGCCACTACCGCCGCAACGTGACCGAAGGCGCGCTGCGCGCCCGGTTGGGCGCGCTCACCGTTCAAGACGTGATCGCGGTGCTGCGCAGCCACGGCGACAGGCCCTACAACCCTGCTGCCGGCCTGATCGGCGCGGAAGTCTGTATGCACGCGAGCGCGGGTCCGGTGCGCGGCGGCCAGACGGTTGGCTCGATGGTGTCGTCTCTGGCGCCGGATGTGCAGACACATTTCGTGACCGGCACCGCCGCGCCCTGCCTGAGCGTCTTCAAGCCGGTCTGGCTGGGGACGGAACTGAACCTCTTTGGGCCGGTTCCGGACGGCAGCTATGACGAGGCGACTCTTTTCTGGCGGCACGAGGCGCTGCACCGCGCCACCCTGCGCGACTACGCGGCGCTGGCCCCACTCTACCAGCCGGAGCGCGACGCCCTGGAACAGCACATCATCCCCGCAGCGCTGGCTTTCCGCCATACCACGCCCGAAGAGCGCGCCGCGTTTGCCTCGCGCTGTTTCGCCGAGGCAGACGCCGCCGAAGCGCGCTGGCGGGCGCAGGTCGAAGCCGCGCCGGTCTCCGGTTCCCCCGGCCTGCTTTACCGGCGGGCATGGCGCGCCCGCAACCGCGCCGCCGGCATGCCGGAGCAGTACATCTAGTACGAACCGAGCAGGCCGGAGCGCGGGGAACAACTGACAGTGGGCGGG
>DYEN01000291.1 GCA_020725705.1 Anaerolinea sp. | reverse complement strand
TCTCCAGGCTGGATTTCTCCGGCGTGCTGGCGCCCATGTTCCCCTCGCCGTCCGATAGCTTCGACGCGCCGCTGCAGCACTCGTGGGAAGCGGTGCGCAAGCTGGTAGAGGATTTTGTCTACGCGTTGACGTCGCACGGCCCGCGCGAGCCGGGTTTCTTCAGTGTGCTTCTGCGCGTCGTCGAATACGACCTGATCATGTTTGTCATCCCGGTGCTGGTCGTGGCGCTGCTGCTGCGCAGGCCGAGCAACGCGCTGCTGGTGCGCCTGCCGGCGTGGGCCGGGCTGGCGCTGCAGATCGTGGTGCTGTACGGCGCAGTGTCGCGCTGGGGCGCGCTGAGTGATTATCGTGAGCTGGTGTTGATCTACATGGGGGTCAACATCATGCTGGCGATCAGCCTCAATCTGGTTAACGGCTATATGGGCGAGTTCTCGGTCGGCCACGCCGGGTTTATGGCGGTGGGTGCCTACGTCTCGTCGATCCTGACGATGTGGTTGTTCGTGGACGAGCGCGTTTTCGGCGAGGCCGTGCTCTCGGTGCCCGGCTGGGCGCTGAGCATCGGATTTGCGATCGCGCTGATCGCCGGCGGCGTGGCGGCGGCGCTGGCCGGGCTGCTTGTCGCGTTTCCGTCGTTCCGGACGCGCGGAGACTACCTGGCAATTGTGACGCTGGCCGTCAACTTCATCGTGACCGGTTTGATCAACAACATCGACGCCATCGGCGGGCCACGCGGCCTCAATGGAGTCCCGCTGTGGACCAACCTGCGCTGGATCTTCGTCTTCACCATCCTCTCCGTGCTGGCGATCCACCACCTGGTCAGTTCGACTTTTGGGAAAGGAATCGTCGCGATCCGCGAGGATGAAATCGCCGCCGAGTTGATGGGCGTCCACACACGGCGGATCAAGCTGGTGGCGTTCCTGGTGTCGTCGTTTATCGCGGGGGTTTCCGGCGGGCTGTTCGCGCACGTGCTGGCCTACGTGAACCCCGGCGTGTTCGGGATTCTCAAATCGACCGAGGCGCTGGTGATGGTCTATCTGGGCGGCATGGGCACCATCTCCGGGTCGATCGTGGCTGCCGTGCTGTTCACCATCCTGATCGAAGCCCTGCGCCCGCTGGCCGTGCTCAAATGGGTGGTGCTACCTCTGATCCTGATTCTGTTGATGCTGTTCCGACCGCAAGGGTTGTTTGGGTTCCGCGAGATCAACTTGAATCTGAAGGGGATCCGCGAGGACGACGCTCCGGCTGTTCCGATGGGGGTGGGCGATGACGCTGCTGCAGATTAACAAGCTGTCGCACTACTTCGGCGGGCTGCTCGCCGTCGACAACCTCAACCTGACCATCCACGAAGGCGAGCTACTAGGCCTGATCGGGCCGAACGGGGCGGGCAAGACGACCGTCTTTAACCTGGTCACGGGCGCGTACCGCGCCAGCCAGGGCGAGATCCTGTTCCGTGGCGAGAACCTGGTGGGCAAGCCGCCCCACGAGATCACGGCGCTGGGCATCAGCCGCACGTTCCAGACGATCCGCCTGTGGAACATGATGTCTGTGCTCGACAACGTGCGGGTTGCACATCACAGCCGCATCAACTACTCGCTGGCCGAGGCGTTCTTGCGGCTGCCGCGCTACCGGCGCCAGGAGCGCGAGATCGAGGAACACTCGATGGAGCTGCTGCGGCTGTTTGGGCTGGAGCGGTACGCGCACGAGCCGGTCAAGAACCTGCCCTACGGCGAGCAACGGCGGGTCGAGATCGTGCGCGCGCTAGCCGCCCGCCCGCAGCTTCTGCTGCTGGACGAGCCGGCAGCCGGCATGAACCCGCGCGAAGTCGGCGCGCTGATGGAGTTTATCCACTGGATTCGCGACGAGTTCCATCTGACGATCTGGCTGATCGAGCATCAAATGCGCCTGGTGATGAACATCTGCGAGCGGATCAAGGTGCTGGATTTCGGCGCGACCATCGCCGAAGGAACGCCAGAGGAGATCCGCAACAACCCCAGGGTCATCGAGGCCTATCTGGGCGAGCAAGCGGAGGTGCTCTAGTGCTGTTCAGCGTTCGCGATCTGCACGTATCCTATGGCAGCATCAAGGCGGTGCATGGCGTTTCCTTCGACGTGGACGAGGGCGAGATCGTCACGCTGATCGGCGCGAATGGGGCGGGCAAGTCCACCATCCTCAACACCATCGCAGGGCTGCTGCGCCCGGACCAGGGGGAGATCCTCTACCAGGGCACCAATCTGGCCCGGATGAACGCGCACGATGTCGTCAGGCTGGGGGTGGCGCTTGTTCCGGAAGGGCGCCGGATCTTCGGTAACCTGACGGTGTACGAAAACCTCCGCCTGGCGGGGTTTCAGATCAGCGGGCAGGAGCTGGAACGGCGTATCCAGCGTGCGTTTGAGTACTTTCCCCGGCTAGCCGAGCGCCGCAACCAGCTTGGCGACACGCTTTCTGGCGGCGAGCAGCAAATGCT
>DYEN01000290.1 GCA_020725705.1 Anaerolinea sp. | reverse complement strand
TTGACATCTACAATCCGCTGGAGGTGGAATGGGCGCTGGCGACCCGCTTCCAGGGCGACCGCGACCTGGTGATCCGCGAGCGCGCCCCCGGCTCCAGCCTCGACCCTTCGGCGGATTCCGGCACCCATCTGACCACCCGCCTCGGCTTTGACCTGACCGCCCCGCTGGCAACGGGCGGGAAATCCTTCCGCAAAGCCGCCTTCCCGCAGGTGGACGTGAAAAAGTTCTTGTAAAGTTGCTGCCTCTTTGAGGTTGGCTCATTATGAAAAGTGTGAAAATGCGTGTCGCTGCCCCCGCCTTTTGGGAGTTGCCCGAAGAAGCAGTCTCCCCATCAGTCAAGGAGATTGCTTCGCTCGCTGGGGAACGCTCGCTCGCAAAGACACGCGCTCTTTTGACAGATGAGCCTTACGGTTTTCCTCATCCTAAAATTCTTCGTGTCCCTTTGAGCCCTTTGTGGTGACCCAACCCGCCTATGCGCCTCACGCCTGAAGAAGATCAAATGCTCGCCGGCAAATTCGGCCGGGCGACCCAAAAAGCGATGGAAATCCTGGTTGCCCTCGGCACCATCTACGGCGCCGAGCGCATGCTGCCGGTCGCCTCGGTGCAGGTTTCCGGCGTCTCCTACGACAACCTGGGCGAAGCCGGGCTGGAATTCCTGGACGAGATGGCCGAAAACGGCGGCCGGGCGCGCGTGCTGACCACCCTCAACCCGGCCGGCATGGACGTGGAAAACTGGCCAGCGCTGGGCATTGACGCTGAATTTGCCCGCAATCAGGAACGCATCCTGGCCGCCTACGCCAAGATGGGCGTGGTGACCACTTGTTCGTGCACGCCCTATCTCTTCGGCAACCTGCCGCGTTTTGGCGAGCATGTCGCCTGGGCCGAATCGAGCGCGGTCTGCTTTGCCAATGCCGTGCTGGGCGCGCGCACCAACCGCGAGGGCGGCCCCTCGGCGCTGGCCGCCGCGCTGACCGGCCGCACGCCCGACTACGGTCTGCACCGCGACCAGAACCGCCGCCCCACGCTGACGGTCCAGGTGCAGACCCAACCGCAGGGGACGCGCGACTTCGGGGCGCTGGGCGTCGCCCTGGGGCGGGCCATCGAAGCGCGCCAGTCGAAAGACATCCCCTACCTGCGCGGCATCCGCCGCGCCTCGCTCGAAGAACTCAAATCCTTCTGCGCCAGCCTGGCCACCTACGGCGGACTGGCCTTGTTCCACATGGAGGGCGTCACGCCCGAAAGCGGCCTGCATGCCCCGCCAGACGAAACCCTGACCCTGAGCCGCGCCGACCTCGATTCGGCAATCGAGGCGCTCAACGCCGCCGCCGGCGAAGCCGACTTCGTCAGCCTGGGCTGTCCGCACCTCTCGCTGGCCGAGATTCAGCGCCTGGCCGAACGGCTGGCCGGGCGCCGCGTGCGCAAGACGTTCTGGATCACCACCTCGCGGCCGGTCAAGCGGCTGGCCGACCAGATGGGCTACACGGCGGTCATCGAGGCCTCAGGGGCGGTCTTCGCCGTGGATACCTGCTGCGTGGTCGCGCCGATCCAGGGCCGCTTCAAGACGCTGGTCACCGACAGCGCCAAAGCCTGCTACTATGCCGCCGCCAAAAACGGCTTTGCCACCCGCTTCCTGCCGTTCGACGAGGTCATCGAGGAGGCGTTGCGATGAAATGGAGGGGCAGAAAAATCGCCGCCGGCGTTGCCGAGGGCGAGGCGCTGGTTACGAAGATGGGCGTCTCCTTCTACGGCGGCGTGGACCCGCAGAGCGGCTGCATCGTCGAGAAAGGCCACGAACTGGAGGGCCAGTCCATCGCCGGCAAGGTGCTGGTCTTCCCCACCGGCAAAGGCTCCACCGTCGGCTCGTACACGCTCTACCGGCTGAAAAAGGCCGGCCTGGCTCCGGCGGCCATTGTCAACGCCGAGGCCGAGGCCATCACCGCCGTCGGCTGCATCATCGCCGACATCCCCTGCGTGGATCACATCCCCATCGAGGCAATCCGAACCGGCATGAAGGTGCGGGTGGATGGCGGGCAGGGCTGTGTGGAGGCCGAATGAAACGCATTATTCTGGGGATGACCGGCGCCAGCGGGGCGATTCTGGGGATTCGGGCGCTGGAATTGCTGAAGGAATCGGGCGTCGAGACGCACCTGATCATCAGCCCGGCGGCCCGGCGTACCCTGACAGAGGAGACCGGCCGGAGCGTGAGCGAGGTCGAGGCCCTGGCTGCCTTCTGCTACGACCCGCAGGACATCGGCGCGCCGATCGCCTCCGGCTCGTTCGTGACCGATGGCATGCTGGTGGTACCCTGCTCGATCAAGACCCTCTCGGCGATTGCCAACGCTTATGCCGAGAATCTCATCGTCCGCGCCGCCGACGTCTGCCTTAAGGAAGGGCGGCCGCTCGTCCTGGCGGTGCGCGAGACGCCGCTGCATGCCGGTCACCTGCGGCTGATGCGCCTGGCGGCTGCGGCCGGGGCGGTCATCTTCCCGCCCATCCCGGCCTTCTACGGCGGCCCGCAAACGCTGGACGACCTGGTCACCGGCCTGGCCGGGCGGATGCTGCTGCGGCTGGGGATCGAAAACGAGGCTTACCGGCGCTGGGAAGGCTAAAGAACGAATCGGGGCTTTTAAGGAATAGTGTGAACTGGTTTGTAGAAAGCAAAGTAAAATCAAGGTATGCTTGAAACCAAAAAACTGCGTCAGGGAGTCAAGGGCATCAAAACTCGAGGCCTTCTCTTCCTGCTACTCCTTATCTCCCTGGCCGCCTGCAAAACAGATGTCTATCAACCGCCGGAAGTCACGCCGGCCGGGCCGTTTGTGATCATTGACGGAACAAGCATGCCGCTTCAGGCTTTGCTCCCGCCCACGCGCGGCGCAGGCACGCCTCTCGTTACCCCCACGCCCGATCGGCCGCATCTCCTGCCGCCGGCGCGTCAAGAAGCAGAGCAATACGTCGTCCAGAGCGGAGATACTCTCGGAGAAATTGCCGAGCGATTTGGCCTCAGCCCCGAAACCCTTGCCGCAGCCAACAACCTGGCCGATCCCAACCAATTGGAAGTTGGACAGGTACTGACCATTCCGCCTCCCTCCGCAGCCCTGACAGGCCCGGCCATAAAAATCATCCCCGATTCAGAACTGGTCTACGGCCCGGCCAGCATCACGCTTGACCTCTCAGACTTTATTCGCCGCCGGAAGGGCTACCTAGCCACCTACCAAGAGGACGTCAACGGCAGTCTGCTGGACGGCGCGGCCATCATCCAGAAGGTGGCCGAAAATTACTCGGTCAACCCGCGTCTGCTGCTGGCCATTCTTGAACACCGCAGCCAGTGGGTAAGCAATGCCAATCCGGCTGCCGAAAGCCTTGACTATCCGTTGAGATACTATGACCCTCAGCGGGCAGGGTTGTACCGTCAACTGACCTGGGCTGCCAACGAACTCAACCGCGGCTATTACGCCTGGCGCGCCGGCTCTGCCGCGAACTGGGTACTGGCCGATGGCAGCCTTGTCAGCGTAGATCCCACCATCAACGCCGGCACAGCCGCCGTCCAGCATCTCTTTGCACGGCTGGATGAATATGCTGCCTGGGAAATAGATACCGGCTATCGCGGCATCTTTCAGACCTACTTTTTCCTCTTTGGGCCGCCGTTTGATCTGGCCATTGAGCCTCTGCTCCCGCCTGACCTGCGTCAACCCGCGCTGGAATTGCCCTTTGCAAGCGGCGAAACCTGGCAATTCACAGGCGGGCCGCACGGCGGCTGGAGCGATGGTTCGGCCTGGGCCGCGCTGGACTTTGCCCCGCCGGGAGAGCCGCAGGGCTGCGCCGTCAGCGACGCCTGGGTAACCGCATCTGCAGATGGGCTTATCTTGCGCGCCGCCGAGGGGGCTGTCATCCAAGACCTGGATGGTGATGGCTATGAACAAACCGGCTGGATATTGTTGTACATGCATGTGGAAAGCCGCGAACGTGTTTCCCCCGGCACCTGGGTGAAGGCGGGCGACAGAATCGGTCACCCATCCTGCGAGGGGGGCCAGTCGAACGGCACACATGTCCACATTGCGCGGCGTTACAACGGCGAATGGATTCCAGCAGGCGGCCCGATTCCATTTGTCTTAAGCGGCTGGCAGGCCGAAAGCGCCGGCAGAGCCTACGACGGCTACTTGCGCCGCGGTGATCAAGTTGTCGAAGCCTGGGAAGGTTCACGTCCTGAAAATCAAATCCAGCGTTAATCTATGAAACAGAACAGGCAGTTATAATCAAGAGACTTGGCAGTAATTTTTGCGGAGAGATACGTGAAACCAGCCACAAAACTGTTTGCTCTGTTAACGCTGACCGGCAGCCTGTTAAGTGCC
>DYEN01000289.1 GCA_020725705.1 Anaerolinea sp. | reverse complement strand
TGGATGAGGCGTTCGCCGCCGAACCGGAATCCGTGCTCGAAACGCGGGTTGACGAGGCGCTGGCTGCCGGGCCGGAAGCCGCGCCGCCCGCCACACGGGCGCGTACGTCTGAACGTGAAGCCGCCGCAGACGCGCGCGACGACCTGACCGTCATCGAGGGGATCGGGCCGAAAGTGCAGAGCACGCTGTACGCCGCGGGCATCACCACCTACCGTGCGCTGGCGGAAAGCGATCCGGACGCCCTGCGTGCCATTTTGAAGGACGCGGGCCTGCGCCTGCTCCAGCCCGACACGTGGCCGCAACAGGCCGCCTTGCTGAGCCGGGGCGATCACGAGGGCTTCGACGCGCTCCGCCGGGCGTTGCGAGACAGCCGCCGGGGCTGAACAGCTTTTCATCTCGCTGAATCGAACAGCAGCGCGCTCCCCGCCGGCTTTGAGCGAGCAGCGCGCTGTCGGTATCTGTATCTAGCGGGCGGTCGGCTCGGGCTGAGGGCTGTGCAGCGCAGCGTCGGTCTGGGCCGGGCTGCCGGCTGTGGCGCGCTCCTCGATATCCATCACCGCCGGCACGAAGAAGGCGCTGATCCCGGCCAGCATGCACAGCAGCCCGGCGCTGACATACCAGACCTGGATGCCGATGGCATCCGTCACCGGCCCGGCGATCAGCAGGCCGATCGGCGAGGTCACCGTGACCAGGCTGCCAAACAGCATAAACACCCGCCCCTGCAGCTCCGGCGCGATCGACCCCTGCAGCACCGCGAACAGCGGGCCATCCGTCAGCGCGATCGAAGCGCCCAGCAGGAACAGCACGGCGATCGCCGCCGGGAACAGCTCTGGGGACAGCACGCCAAGCACCAGCACCATCAGCCCTACCAAGGTGATGCCCATCATCGTGGTGGCGATGCGCCGCTTGAAGCCGCCCCACACGCCGAGCAGCAGCCCGCCGAGGATCGTCCCCACGCCCAGCGCCATCTCCAGCCCGGCCAGATCGGCGGCCCCGCGCCCAAAGTGATCTTTGACCAGCAGCGGCAGCAACGAGAAAGCGGGGGTCAGGGCGATCTTGAACAGCATCGCCATGGCGATGATCAACACCAGCCCGCGCCACCCGAACAGGTAGCGGATGCCTTCGCGCAGCTCGCCCAACATGGACGGCCTGGCGCCGTCCGCCAGCGCAGCACGCGGCGGCTGCGGGACGGCCACGAACAGCAAAGGAACCACCGCCAACGCCGCCGTCGCCACGTCTAAGCCCATGATGCTGTGCATCGGCAGCAGGCTGAGCAACAGCGCCCCCAGCGCCGGACCGACGATCGACAGTACGCCAAACATCGCCTGGTTGACGCCCGCCACCCGCGCCAGATGTTCCTTGGGGACCATCAGCGCCGTCGACGCCTGCATCGCGGGCCAGTGGAAGATCCCGCCCAGCTCGCGCGCCAGCATAATGGCGTAGACGTGCCAGATCGCGATGCTGCCGGACCAGAACAGCCACGCCAGCCAGAGCGACACCAGCGCAATCACGCCGTCGGCCACGATCATCACCCGGCGACGGCTCCACCGATCGACCAGCGTCCCGGCCAGCGGCCCCAGCACAATCTGCGGCAGCATGGCGAACAGCGTGGTGGTCGCCAGCACCGTTGCCGAGCCGGTTTCTTCCGTCAGCCACCAGATCAGCGCGAAGCGAGCTACCCCGCTGCCCATTAGCGAGAGCGCCTGTCCGCCCCAGATGGTAAAGAAAGGGATCTTCCAGTTTCGAGCGTGTGTGGAGGCCGTCTCCGTCATTGTCTCCCCTTCCCGGACGGGCGGCGAACAGACTCCCCGCCCGCGCCCCAAGCGCACGATTTCAACAGCACATCACCATATATAAGGTGATATATTTATTTTGTCAATATAACGCTTGAATTTTTTAATGTAGTGGGGGCGAGAAACTACGCTGATCTGTACGCAAAATGCCCCGTGCAAGTTGCGCAGCGGGATCAACCGACCTCAGTCGTAGTGGCAGCGATAAAGGTAGACGCGGTCGAGCGTGGTTTCCGGCGCGCAGTGCGCCTCGACGAACGCGAACAACCCGCTTAGGTCAGGGATGTCGCGCTGCCAGGGGTTCGCGAGCCACACCGCCCGCCGCTCCGGTGTGATCGGGGGCACCACGTCACCATCCGACCAGGCGGCGTCGACCACCAGCGCCGGGCGCTCGCGCTCCAGGTCGCCGAGAAAATCGGCGATCTGCGCCCCGGTCGTGTAGCCGGGCACCAGCAGGGGATAGCTGTAGTGGAACTGGGTGGGGCTGAAGCGCCGTGCCTGGAAGTTGTAGTCGCTCGACGCGCCCCACACCAGGACGCGATCGTCCGGCGCGGTATGCTCGCGGATGTAAACCGAGATCGGGTCCTCGCGCACGGGCCGGGTGATATCCCAATCCGCCCAGGACCATTTGCGGATGGTGTCCTGCATCGGGCGAAAAAGCAACAGCGCCAGCAGGTACAGCCACGCCGCCCGCGCCAGCAGACGCGGGTAGCGGCGCGGCCAGCGGACCACGCGCACAAACGACACGCCGAACGCGACCAGGATCGCCAGCGGTGGGACCGGTGTGATGTAGTAATGCCGGTAACCGCGCGCCGTCAGGTTGGTGAGCAGCAGATCCGCGGCGAAGGTCAGCAGCGCCCACAGCGCCAGCGCGCGGGTAGATGCAGCGTGATCCGGCGGCGAGTCTGGCGCCACCCTGCCCCGCAGAGTCTGCATCGCCGCCACGCCCCAGAAAACCACCAGCGGCCCCATCACCGCCGGGACGGTGCTGAGGATCAACGTGCGGTAGAGCATCTCGTCGAGCGTCGTCGGCCCGCCGCTGAGCCAGTTGTGAAAGGCGCCCGGCGCCACGACAATAGCGTCATAGGCCGCGCCGAGCGCGCCGTGCGCCGCGAAATACAGCGCAGCGGCGCCGAGGCCCGCCAGCCCCCCCGCGATCGCCGCGCCAAGCCAGCGCCAGCGGCCCGGCGCGGTCACGACCGGGTGGCGTGCCAGAACCAGCCCCGGGATCAGCACCAGCGCCATGCCTACTGCGGTCACCTTGAACAGAAAGACGAGCGCGGCACTCAGGCCGATCAGCGCCGCCGACCCGGTTGAAGGGCGGCATAGGAAGCGGTAGCCCAGGGCAAAGACGATTACCTGCGGCAACAGGGCGTAGGTTTCCGTGAAGTTGGAGTCCGCGGCCAGATCGGGATGGCGCGCCAGCAGAATGAAGGCGGCGGTCCCGGCCAGCACCACACTCAGGCGGCGGAAGACGACAGCCAGCAGCCCGGCCATCACCAGCCCCGCTGCTGCGACGAAGATCAGCTCGATCCCCCAGATCGCCCAGCGCCCCACCCCGAACAGCGCGTAGCCCAGGGCGATCGTGTACAGCGTGCCGGGCGGTTTGTTCTGCCAGGTGTCGCGGTACAGCACGCCGCCGGCATGGATCACCATCCCGTCGTAGGCGTAGATGCCGTCGTCGCGCCCCTGCCAGTAGACCTGCGGCGAGTAGCGCAGCGAGGCGAGCAGCGTCACCAGCAGCGCGAAAAGGGCGATTCCCGCCAGCGTCCGGGCGGGCCAGCCCGCACGCGGCGAGCGATCGGGCCGGGCCATCACGCGCGCCCGCTCCTGACCTGACGTCGGACCAAGAACAGCGGCGCGAGGTCATGGCCGCGCGCCGCCGGAGTTAATCCCGGGTGTGTCACCCGCTCACCCATCACTTCAACAGCTCGGCAACCGCCTCGCGCTCCTCGCGTAGCTCGTCTGCCGAGATCGCCAGCTTGCGCCGCGCGTAGTCGCTCAGCTCCAGCCCGCCAACAATCGACACGCCGTTGCCCGTGCTGCGCAGCGGGAACGAGTAGATCAGGTCCTCGGGCACGCCGTAGGGATTGCCCGCCGAGAAGACCGCAGCGCTGAACCAGTCCCCTTCCGGTGTGGGTCGGAGCATGCTCTGGATGTGATTGATGGCCGCGTTGGCGGCGCTGGCGGCGCTGCTCTTGCCGCGCGCATCGATCACCGCCTTGCCGCGCTGCTGGACGACGGTCAGAAACTCGCCCTCAAGCCACGCGCGATCTGTGATCACCTCGGTGGCCGGGCGCCCATTGATCCGGGCGTGCTCAAAATCCGGGTACATGGTGGGGCTGTGGTTGCCCCAGATCGCGACGTTGGTCACGCTGCTGACCGGCACACCTGCCTTGCGGGCAAGCTGCGCCTGGGCGCGGTTTTGATCGAGCCGGGTCATGGCCATCCACCGATCGGCGGGCACGTCCGGCGCGCTCTTCATGGCAATCAGCGCGTTGGTGTTGCACGGGTTGGCGACCACCAGCACGCGCACATCCTCGGCGGCATAGTCGTTGATGGCGCGCCCCTGGGTGACAAAGATCGGCGCGTTGTCCTTGATCACGTCGGCGCGCTCCTGGCCCTTGCCGCGCGGCTTGCCACCGACCAGGATCGCCCAGTTGGCGTCGCGGAAAGCCTCTTTTTCATCGCTGGTGGCGATCACGTCCTGCAGTAGCGGAAACGCGCAATCTTCCAGCTCCATGACCACCCCGCGCAGCGCGTCCAGCGCCTCGGGGATCTCAAGCACCTGCAGGATCACCGGCTGGTCCGGGCCGAAGGTTTCGCCGCTTGCCAGACGAAAAAGCAGGCTGTATCCGATCTGGCCGGCGCCACCCGTCACAGCCACACGAATCGGGTTTTTCATAGGGAGTCTCCTCGCGGTGAATAAAAACAATTGCATGTGTGACAGCCCCGATTATAGCACCTCTACACCTGCGTTCCACCCGCTTGGCGAGCCGGATCGTTGTGGTATACTCGGGCGCGTTTCCGCCGGCCGCTTCCGGCCGCACAACCGTACCGAGCCACCATGCCCGATCGCTTCCTCAACCTGACCGACGGCGTTGCGATGGTCGTCAGCGACCTGCACGGCGACCGCCCCGCCTTCGACCGTTGCCTGGCGCACTTCGCCGCGCACCGCGCGCGAGGCAACGCCCGGCGGCTGATTCTGCTCGGTGACCTGATCCACAGCTACGGCCCGCCAGACAGCGACGCAAGCCTGAGCATGGTGCTGGACATCATGCGGCTTCAGGCTGAGCTGGGGCGCGACACGGTGATTATGCTGCTGGGCAATCACGAGCTGCCGCACATCTACGGCGTGACGCTGGCGAAAGGCGACCGCGAGTTCACCCCGCGCTTCGAGCACGCGCTGGGCACTCACCGCGAGGACGTGCTACGCTTCTTCCGCAGCCTGCCGTTCTACATCCGCACCGCCGCGGGCGTCGCGCTCGGGCACGCGGGTCCGGCGCCCGAAGCCGCGCTGCACATCGAAACGCTGCGTCACTTCGATCACGACGCGCTTCTCGCCGACGCCGACCGTACCCTGACCCAGATCGGCGATCTCGACGCCGTTTACGCGCGCTACCGGCAGCTGCAGGGGGTGCCCTACGCCGAACTGGCGTTCCGCTATCTGGCGGTTCAGGGCCAGAATGACCCCCGCTACCCGCACCTGCTGCGCGGCGCTGTGATCAGCCAGCAGAGCCGCGCGTTCCAGGCGCTGTGGAGCACACTCTTCACGCAGAACGAGAGCGGGCTGCGCGGCGAAGTCTACGCCAACGCGTGCCAGGCGTTTCTCCAGGCGCTTTCGACCGGCGCACCCGCGCCGCAGCAGGTGATGGTCAGCGGCCACATCCCGACTCGGGGCGGGCATCAGGTTGTCAACCCGTATCACCTGCGGCTCTCGACCGCAGCGCACGCTCGGCCTCCACACGCCGGGCAGTACCTGCTGCTCGACTGCGCCCGGCCGGTAACGAGCGCCTCGGATCTGCTCGCCGGGCTGCGCCGGCTGGCCGACGAGCCGCGCTGAAGGGGACGGCTATGAACCCGTGTAGACCGGATCGTGGGGGAAAGTCAGTGCCACGCGTCAGGACCGGGCTTGCCCGGCCCGTGCGAAACACGGGGTCAAACGCGCGGTGGTTGGTCAGCGGGCGACGCTTGCATCGCCCCGACGAGAACATCCAACATCGCCGCTTCCCGTCAAGTGCATAACGCTCTAGCCTGTAATGACGCAAAGGACCGCACCGAACATGCCGACTCAAGTACTGCTGATCCGGCACGGCGAAACCGACTGGAACGCGACCGGCCGCTGGCAGAGCGGCGCTCCGATCCCGCTCAACGCCACCGGTGAGGCACAGGCACGCGCCCTGGCGCGCTATCTGACCGTGCGCGGGCCGCGTATCGATGTGATCTACAGCAGCCCGCTCAACCGCGCCCTGCAATCCGCCCGGATCATCGCGGCGGCGCTGGAGCTGCCCGTCCACACCGACGAACGCCTGCGCGAAGTCGACCTCGGCGACTGGCAGGGGCTGAACCGTGCCGAAGTGATGGCCTGGGATGGCGAGCGTTTCGCCGCCTATCAGGCGGACTGGTACAACGTGCGCCCGCCTAACGGCGAATCGCGCCGCGAGCTGCAGGCGCGCGCCCGCGCCGCCTTCGACGACATCACCGCGCGGCACCCCGGCTGCACCATCGCGCTCGTCAGCCATGGCGGGACGCTCGGCATGCTGATCGAGAGCCTGTTCGGCCCAATCGAACGCCCGACCCTGGCCAACACCTCGTTCACCGTTGTTGAGCAGGCCGCGCCGGGCGCGCCGTGGAACTTGGTGGCGGTCGCGCTCGCCCCGCACCTGGACGAAGCGCCGCTCGGCGAGACCTGGTAGCGCCCCGGCGGGGATTATTGCTGATTTGACAATCCTGTCGCTAAACTAGAACTGTCGGGGCCCGCCGGGCACACCCCGCGTATGTGTCACCCGGCAGCCCGCACACGTTGCCCCTGATGGACCTGCTTCAAGTCACCGCTGCTTCTCCGGCGCACAAGGAAAATCGGGGCATAAGAGTCTTTGCGCTGGCCTGAACGCACCCGCACAACCTGCGGCCTGCTCGACCAACGGAAATGGGAGGATGCACATGGCAACTGAAGAATATCGCAGCAGCTACGGGCTGGATCGGCACGGCTTCCACAACCTCGAGCGCGAATACTGGAACCTGACCACCCCCGCACTGTACGAACAGGCGATCCGTTTTCGCGAGGGCTTGATCGCGCATCTCGGCCCGCTGGTTGTCCGCACGGGCGACCACACCGGACGCTCGCCAAACGACAAGTTCATCGTCCGCGAGCCATCTTCCCAAGACCGCATCTGGTGGGGCACGGTCAACCGCGCGTGCAGCGAAGAAAACTGGGAACTGATGTACCAGCGCATGATGGCCTATTTTGAAAACCGCAGCGCCTTTGTACAAGACTGCTACGCCGGCGCCGACCCGCGCTACCGCGTGCCGATCCGCGTCGTCACCGAGGCGGCCTGGCACAGCCTCTTCGCGCGCAATATGTTCGTGCGCATCTTCGATCCGGATCAGCTCCGCAACCATGTGCCGGAGTTTGTCGTCGTCGATGCGCCAAATCTCCAGGCGCCGCCGGGCTTCGCCTGCACCGCGTCGGGCGCGTTCATCCTGGTCAACTTCGGCGCGAAGATGGTGCTGATCGGCGGCACCCGCTATGCCGGCGAGATCAAGAAATCGGTCTTCACCATCATGAACTATTTGCTGCCGCAGCAAAACGTCATGGCGATGCACTGCTCCGCCAACTACGGCAAAGACCGCGACGACGTCGCCTTGTTCTTCGGGCTGAGCGGGACCGGCAAGACCACGCTTTCCAACGACTCCACCCGCACGCTGATCGGCGACGACGAGCACGGCTGGAGCGACGACGGCATCTTCAACTTCGAGGGCGGCTGCTACGCCAAAGTCATTAAGCTCTCGCCGGAAGGCGAGCCGGAGATCTGGAACGCGACGCGCCGCTTTGGGACGATCCTCGAAAACGTCGCCATCGACTCGAACCGGCGGCGGATCGACCTGAACGACGCCAGCTTCACCGAGAACACGCGCGCCGCCTACCCGATCACGCACATTCCCAACGCGGACTACAACGGGGTGGCCGGCCACCCGAAGCACATCGTCTTCCTGACCGCCGACGCCTTCGGCATCATGCCCCCCATCGCCCGGCTAACCCCCGCCCAGGCGCAGTACCACTTCCTGGCGGGCTACACGGCGAAAGTCGCCGGGACGGAGCGCGGCGTCACCGAGCCGAAAGCGACCTTCAGCACGTGCTTTGGCGCGCCGTTCATGCCGCTGCACCCCACCGTTTATGCCAAGCTGTTGGCTCAAAAGGTCGAGCAGCACGGCGCCAAGCTGTGGCTGGTGAACACCGGCTGGACCGGAGGCCCCTATGGCGAGGGCAGCCGCATGAAGCTGGCGTACACCCGCGCGATGGTCCGCGCTGCGCTGAACGGCGAACTGGATGACGTGCCCACCGTCACCGATCCGATCTTCGGCTTCGCGCTGCCGACCGCGGTCCCCGATGTGCCAGCGGAGCTGCTGCAGCCGCGCAACACCTGGGCCGATCCGGCCGCCTATGACGCGCGGGCGCGGTCTCTGGTCGGGTTGTTCCACGAATACATGGAGCAGTTCGAGGACGCGATGAGCGACGAGGTGAAGGCGGCAGCGCCCAAAGTTTCCTGATTGCGTTGGCCGGCCTACAGCCGGCCTACCAACGAGGGACCGCCCCGGCCGGGGCGGTCCCTTTTGTGCTCACTGTGGTCTGCCGCGCCAGCGTGCCGCAGAGGGTTAGTTTGCGCGCGCCGGATCCAGCACGCCCAGCTCGCCCAGGCGCTCGGCGTCCCAGCCGCGCTCGATCAGCGCCGCGTGCGCCGCCGCCAGACGCGCCACCGGCACGCGGAACGGCGAGCAGCTCACATAGTTCAGGCCAATCTGGTGGCAGAACTCGATCGAGTTCGGATCGCCGCCGTGCTCGCCGCAGATGCCGACTTCCAGCGTCGGCCGGGTCTTCCGGCCCTGCTCCACCGCCATCTGCATCAGCACGCCCACGCCTTCCCGGTCGATGGTCTGGAACGGA
>DYEN01000288.1 GCA_020725705.1 Anaerolinea sp. | reverse complement strand
TCCGGCGCTTGTGGCCGCCAACAACATCCCTGCGGACTACCGCATCTATATCGGCCAGGTGCTGATCATCCCTGGCGCGACCACCCCGCCGCCCACCAACTACATCAACTACACGGTGCAGCGTGGCGACTATCTGGTGAAAATCGCCAACCAGTACGGGGTAAACTGGCGCGATATCGCCGCCCTCAATAACATCCAGTATCCGTACGTGATCTACGCGGGCAACGTGCTAAGGATCCCTGTGGCGGGCTAGCGCCGCCGCCGTGCGGTGGCCGTGCCACTTGTCAACGGCAAGACGCCCAGACCGCGAACCATCCGATCCGGCGCCCGGCAGGCGCCGGATCGTTTTGTCCTGGCCCGAAACCGATGCCGGATTAGAACTTTAGTTCTTGGCGAGCGAATCGTTTTCGTGTATAATACATCGGTTGGACACAGTCATTCTCGCAGGAGCATTGACGAGGCATACAGAAGATGCTCACCCCACCCATTTGCTGCTGAAACATCACACCAACCGTCTCGGCATGCATCCCCGCCGTCCCGCTTGCCTGTGCGCTCGTGAATCCGGCACAGGCCCTTAACCGGTCCACTGAGTCCTATCCAGCGTACCTACATCCGGACACCTGGTCGGGAGCTTATGCGTTATGCGCGCTTCTACAAAGAGCGAATTCACCGTCGAGAACGCCTATCCCTACAACCTGAGAAGCCCGGTGTGGTGGATCGCGTCCCATGTCTGGCGTTACAAATGGCTGTTCATCGGGTCGGTCCTGTTCAGTATCGTCGACTTCATCGCCTATTCGCAAAGCCCGGTGCTGGTCGGGCGGGCCGCCGAGGCGATCCTGGGGCCTGGGGGGCGCACCGAGCTTCTGCCGATCTCGCTGCTGATCCTGGGCGCGCTGATCGCCAGCAGCCTCGCCTTTCTGTTCAACAGTCTGATGATCGAAACCGTCGCACAGCGCATGGAAGCCGACGCGCGCCATGAGCTGTACATCAGCCTGCTGGGCAAGAGCCAGACGTTTCACGACCGGCAGCGCGTGGGCGACATCATGGCGCGCGCGACGGACGACGTGCGCCAGCTTAACGCCATGCTCAGCCCCGGTCTACGCTTCATCTACGAGACGGTGATCGGGATCATCGTCCCGCTCGTGTTTATCGCCATGGTCCATGTAGAGCTGCTGCTCGTCCCGGTGCTGTTCATCCTATCGTACATTGTCTCGGTGCGGCGCTACGTCCGCGTCCTCAACCCGGTCATGGTCAGGCAGCGCGAGCAGTTCGGCACGATGAACGCCAAGCTGGAAGAAGTGCTGTCCGGCATCGAGATCGTCAAGGCCAGCGTGCAGGAAGCCGTCGAGCGCGGGCGTTTCTATCGCAATGCCCGTCTGTACCGCGACTATTTCGTCGAACAGGGCCAGATCGAGGCGCGCTATCTGCCGCTGCTGCTCTACGGGTTCGCGCTTGGCCTGACCTTCCTGCACAGCATGATCCTCTACAACCGTGGGACCCTGGGTATCGCCCAGATCATCGCTGTGATGGGCCTGATGAACGTTCTGCGCTTTCCGACCTTCATCTCGATCTTCTCGTTCTCCCTGATCCAGCTTGGTATCGCCAGTGCCGAGCGCATCCTGCGGATCGTGACCGCCGAGACCGAGCTGGACGAGAACGCCGGCGGCTACAGCCAGCCGATCCAGGGCGACATCGTCTTCGAGAACGTGACCTTCTGCTACGAAGCCGTATCCGAAGGCGACGGCGAGTGCCACTCCCCGGTGATCCAGGATATGTCGTTTCACATCGCCCCCGGCGAGACAGTCGCTATCGTCGGCCAGACCGGGTCGGGCAAGAGCACGCTGACCCAGTTGATCAACCGTACCTACGATGTCACACGCGGGCGCGTTCTGATCGATGGGGTGGATGTGCGCGAGTGGGATCTGGCGCGGCTGCGGTCGCAGATCGCCAAAATCGAGCAGGACGTCTTCCTGTTCTCGCGTAGCGTGGCCGAGAACATCGCGTTCGGCGCGCCGGGGACGCCCCGCGAACGCGTCGAACACGCCGCCCGCGAGGCTCAAGCGCACGACTTCATCGTATCGTTCGCCGACGGCTATGAGACGAAAGTCGGCGAGCGCGGCGTGATGCTGTCCGGCGGCCAGCGCCAGCGGATCGCGCTGGCGCGCGCATTTCTTAACGACCCGCGCATCCTGATTCTGGACGACTCGACCAGCGCCATCGACAGCGCGACCGAGGACGAGATCCAGAAGGCGATCCGGCGCGCGCAAGAAGGGCGAACCACCCTGCTGATCACGCACCGCCTGTCGCAGATCCGCTGGGCAGATAAGATCCTGGTGCTGGACGGCGGGCGTCTGGTCGCCTCGGGCACGCACGATGATCTTCTGCGCACCTCGCCGCATTACCGGCGCATCTTCGCGCGGTACGATCTCGAACTACCACCGCTAGAAGAACCCGCTACCGAACCGCAGACTGCCTAGGAGAGACGGTTATGGGTTTCATCATGGATGGCCTTGACGCCGAAGAATACGATCGCTCCTATGGCGATCGCGTGCTGGTGCGTCGCATCCTGAGTTACTTCCGCCCGCAGTTGGGCCGGATGTTCGTCGTCGCGATCATGGTTGTGCTGACCTCGCTGGCGCAGACCGCGCTGCCGATCTATATCTCCTACGCGCTCGACCAGTTGCAGCACGACCTGTCCACCAACCGCGTGCTGGGGATCAGCCTGGTGGTGACAGGTCTGGGCGTGGTGGGTTGGGCCTTCAATGCCGTGCGGCGCTGGCTGTCTGCCGAGGCGATTGGAAACGTTGTGCTCAAGCTGCACGAAGACGCCTTCGACGCGGTGGTCCGGCGCGATCTGTCGTTCTACGACAGCATCCCCACCGGCAAGATCGTCAGCCGCGTCACATCGGACACGCAGGCGTTCTCGCAAGTCGTCACCCTGACAATGGACCTGATCAGCCAGCTTCTGCTGATCGTACTGCTGATCGGGTACCTGTTTTACGTCGACGTGCGGCTGACCCTGCTGACGCTCGCCCTGGCGCCGCCGATCATCTTCGCGGCGCTGTCCTTCCGCAAGATCGCGCGCGACACCGTCACGCAGTCACGGCGCATCCTGGCCGAAGTCAGCGCCCACATCCAGGAAACCGTCAGCGGTATCGGCGTCGCCAAGGCGTTCCGCCAGGAACACACCGTCTACGACGAGTTCCTCGGCGTCAACGCGCGCTCGTACCGGATCAACCTGAGGACCGGCTACGTGTTCAGCAGCATCTTCCCGCTGCTCCAGATCCTGTCCGGGGTGGGCACGGCCGCGCTGGTCTACTTCGGCGGGCAGCGCGTGATCGACAGGCAGCTCAGCCCCGGCGACTGGTACCTGTTTATCCAGGGCATCGGGATGTTCTGGTTCCCGCTGACCAGCATTGCCTCGTTCTGGAGCCAGTTCCAGCTTGGGCTGGCGGCTGGCGAGCGGGTCTTCGCCCTGATTGACGACGACCCGAAAGTTGTCCAGACCGACAGCCAGGTGCTGCCGCTGGTTCGGGGCGAGATCGTGTTCGAGCATGTTGACTTCCGCTACAAGGACGACGAGCCGGTCCTCGAAGACTTCTCGCTCACCATTCACCCCGGCGAGACGCTCGCCCTGGTCGGCCACACCGGCTCTGGCAAGTCGAGCATCGCTCGCTTGATCGCGCGCTTCTACGAGTTCCAGGGCGGGCGCATCCTGATCGACGGGCACGACATCCGCAGCCTGGACCTGCACAGCTATCGCAGCCATCTGGGGATCGTGACTCAAACGCCGTTCTTGTTCGACGGCACAGTGAAGGACAACATCCGCTACGGGACACCGGACGCCAGCGACGAGGACGTGATCAGCGCAGCGCAGCAGGTCGGCGGTGGCGACTGGATCAAGAGCTTGCCCAACGGGCTGGACACCGAGGTCGGCGAGCGCGGCAGCAGCCTGTCGATGGGCCAGCGACAGCTCGTCGCTCTGGCGCGCGTGCTGTTGCAGGACCCGGCGATCTTCATTCTGGACGAAGCCACCGCCAGTGTCGACCCGCTGACCGAGACGCTGATCCAGGAAGGGCTAGACGAGGTCATGAAGCGCCGAACCTCGGTGGTGATCGCCCACCGGCTTTCGACCATCCGCAACGCTGACCGGATCATCGTGCTGCGCGAAGGCAAGATCATCGAGGAAGGCAACCACGACGAGCTGCTTCAGGCGGGCGGGCATTACGCTGAACTGTACAACACCTACTTCCGGCACCAGAGCCTGGAGTACATCGAGCAGTCCGGCAAGCTGACCGACGCAGCCTGACGTCGCCCTTACCTGCTCGCGACATACGCAGCGCCGTGCGCGCCCGGTAGGTCACCGGGCGCGCATGTTCGCAATTCCGGCCCGGCAAAATAGCCTGGGATCGCCAAAGCCGCTACAATCTCCTGAGTGAGGCTCGATCCGGCTGACCGGGCAGGTTATGACTCAAGCAGACGTCGCAACCCTCATCGAACATCTCTCAACCGTCCCCTATTTCGCCGCCCTCTCGCCTGCGGATCGGCGCGCGCTCGCGGCACGGGCGGGATTCCACACCTTCGCTGCCGACGAGATCATCTTTCTCGAGGGTGAAACACGCAGCAGCTTGTGGATCATCGAAGACGGCAGCGTCAAAATCACCAAGCTGAACCCCGAAGGCGCCGAGTTTATCCTGCACCTGCTCGGACCGGGCAGCGTGTTCAACGAAATTGCCGCGCTGGACGGCGGCCCCACCCCTGCCAACGCCATCGCCATGACGCTCGTCTCCGCCTGGTCGATCTCGTCTGCCGTCCTGCGTGAAGCGATTGCTGCGCACCCGGCCATGGCACGCGCTGTGATCGAGATCTTGACGGGCAAGGTGCGGGCGCTGAATCGCCAGCTCGAAGACCTGACGCTCTACCCCGTGCTGGTGCGGCTGGCGCGTTTCCTGCTGGCCCAGGCCGAGGACCCGACGCTCAGCGGGCCGGGGATCACCCGCGCCGCCATCGCCGGGCACCTCAACACCACTCCCGAGACGATCAGCCGCGTACTTGCCAAGCTGCAAGAAACCGGCGCCATCCGGTTCGACCGCCACCGCATCCTGATCACCGACGCCGCGCTTCTGCGCTCGATCGCCGTCCTCTAAGCCGTTCTTTTCCCTCCCCGCCGCCGGAGACTTGATCTGGATCAAGCCCTTTGACACGGGTCAAGGCGGTTTGTGCCGGCAGGCACTATCCTGATGTCAGACGTGGGTCCTTCACAGGCGGGCAGCCAGTCAAGGCGCCGCCAGGACCCCCGGCGAGCCGTTCATTCCCGGAATAAACCGGTCGACAACACGCAAGAGGGATACCTGACAATGAAGCGCAATTCTATTCTGGCTGTTTTGCTCAGCACGGCGGTGATGCTCGGATTGGTGCTAACCGTGACCGCCGGGCTGTCGCTGGCCGAGACACCCGCGCCCGCCGCGGAGCACGAAACAACCTCGGCGACGGTCGAATACACGCTGGTCACTGGCGGCGGAACCGGCCAACTGGTTTTCGTAGGCCGCGGTGGCGAGATCGACGGCGTGGTTAATCCGACCCTGACCGCACGCCCCGGTGATGTGGTCAAGATCACACTGATCAACGAAGACGGGATGCTGCACGACCTGGTGATCGATGAGTTCAATGTGGCAACGCGCCAGTTCGCCGATCGTGGCGAACAGGACTCGATCACGTTCACGGCCAACCGGTCTGGCACGTTCATCTACTACTGCGCGGTGCCGGGGCACAAGGCCGCGGGGATGTTCGGGCAGTTGATCGTGGGCACGGCAGCCGCCGCCGCTGAGGAAGGCGCTGATATCGTTCGCGATCCGTCCGACGTGCCGCCGCCGGTTGGCGATCGCCCGCCCCAGACCGTCGAGGTTGACCTGGTCGCCGAAGAGGTGCTGGGCCAGCTCGCCGACGGCACTGTGATGACGTACTTCACCTTCAACGGCACTGTCCCCGGCCCGATGATCCGCGTGCGCGTGGGCGATACTGTGGTGGTGAACTTCCGCAACGCGTCGTCGAGCCAGTTCCCGCACTCGCTGGACTTCCACGCGGCGACCGGCCCCGGCGGCGGCGCGGTCTTCAGCAACCTCGGACCGGGCGAGGAAACCACCTTCTCGTTCAAGGCGCTCAACCCCGGCCTGTACGTCTATCACTGCGCCACGCCGAGCGTCGCCCACCACATCACGATGGGCATGTACGGCCTGATCCTGGTCGAGCCTGAGGGCGGCCTGCCGGAAGTCGACCGCGAGTTCTACGTGATGCAGGGCGAGATCTACACCGAAGAGCCGTACGGCACGACCGGCTACGTCAACTTCAGCCACGAGAAGATGCTGGCCGAACAGCCTGAGTACTTCGTCTTCAACGGGGCGGCGAACGCCCTCACCCGCGACGAGCACGTCATGCACGCGAACCTGGGCGAGACCGTGCGCCTCTACTTCGGCGTGGGTGGGCCAAACTTCGTCTCGTCGTTCCACGTCATCGGCGAGATCTTCGACCGGGTCTACGACCAGGCTTCGCTGACCAGCCCGCCGCTGACCGACGTGCAGACGACGCTGGTTCCTGCCGGCGGCGCCGCGATGCTCGAGTTCAAGACCGAGGTGCCGGGCCGCTACATCCTGGTTGATCACGCGCTCAGCCGGGCCGAGCGCGGGCTGATGGGCTTCCTGATGGTCGAAGGCGAGCCGCAGCCGGAGATCTTCGACGGCACGCTGACGCACGGCTCGGGTCACTAGCCGCCCAACCGCCGCGAGCGGCAGGGCACATCCGATCCCTGCCGCTCCGGCTATCCCGCACAGGAGCGATAGCACATGGCTCTGGACGAACACACCATCACCGAAGCCCTGCGCACCGTCATCGACCCGGAACTGGGCATCAACATCGTGGACCTCGGCCTGGTGTATGACGTGAGCATCGAAAGTGATTGCGTGCGCGTCACCATGACGATGACCACGCCCGCTTGCCCACTCGGCGCGCACATTACTGCCGAGGCAACCGAAGTGATCGAGCGGCTCGCCGGGCCAGGCCGGGCCGCCGTGGAGCTGGTTTGGTCCCCCGCCTGGACGCCGCTGATGATGTCCCTGGCAGCCAAGCAGCAGCTTGGCTGGCTCTAGCCAACCCGCCCCGACCGTTGTTCTATCCGACCGATCTGCACTCAGACGAAGGAGCACTGTAGCCTCATGGAAACCACACCAAAACTCACTCTGGACGTGCGCACCATCCCGCCCGCGCACAAGCACCCGACCATCTTCCAGACCTTCGACAGCCTGCAGCCGGGCGAGGCCTTCGAGCTGCTCAACGACCACGATCCCAAGCCGCTCCACTACCAGCTCATGTACGAGCACGCAGACGAGTTCACCTGGACCTATCTGCAAGAAGGTCCGGAGGTGTGGCGCGTGCGCATCGGCAAGCGTGCCATCGAAGCCTAAGCGCCAGGAGCACAACGCGCCATGACCCTCTACCGGATCGCCCGCGCCGCCGCCGGGGCTGCCATCGCTATCATCCTGGCGGCGGCGCTCTACGGCGGGCTACAGCGGCTCGGCTGGGCGCTACCCCGCGTCCCCGCCGGGACCGGCAGCGTTCACGGCCCGCTGATGATTGCCGGGTTCTTCGGGGCATTGATCGGCGTTGAGCGCACGGTCGCGCTGGCTGCCGGCTCACGAGACCGGCGCACTCGGCTCGCCTTTGGAGTGCCGCTGCTGTGCGCGTTGGGCGCTCTGCTGCTGGTTCTCGATCCGGGCAGCGGTGCCGGGCGGCTCGCGCTGACCACGGGCAGCCTGGGGCTGGTCACCGTCTACGCCGTCGTGATCTGGCGACAGCCCACCCTGTTCACCATAACGATGGGCCTGGGCGCGTATGCTCTGCTGATCGGAAACGCGCTGTGGGCCGGTGGCCGGCCCATCTATTCGATCGTCCACTGGTGGATCGCGTTCCTGGTCCTGACGATCGTCGGCGAGCGCCTGGAGCTGGCGCGGCTTGTGCGCCCCACACCCGGCCGGACACAGACGTTCCTCGCCGCTGCCGGCGTCTACACAGCCGGTGTGGCGCTCACCTACTTCGACCTCGACCATGGAACGCGCCTGGCCGGGGCCGGGATGCTCGCGCTCGCTGTGTGGCTGGCGCGCTTCGATATCGCCCGTCGGACCGTCCGCCAGCGCGGCCTGACGCGCTTCATCGCGGTCTGCCTGCTGGCCGGATATGCATGGCTGGGGGTCGGTGGGCTGCTCGCCCTGGTGGCCGGCGCGCATGGCGCGGCTTTCACTTACGACGCAATCCTGCACAGCGTCCTGCTGGGGTTCGTTTTCTCGATGATCTTCGGCCACGCACCGATCATCATCCCGGCCGTGGCGCGCCTGTCCGTGCCTTACCATCCGCGCTTTTACGCGCATCTGGCCCTGCTGCACGCCAGCTTGGTGCTGCGCATCGGCGGAGATCTGGCAAACAGCGCGAGCGCGCGCCGGTGGGGTGGTTTGTGGAACGAGGCGGCCCTGCTCGTGTTTATCGGCTCGCTTGCCGTTGCGATTCGCTCCGGCAGGCATGCCAACACGCAGGCCGCGCCTCATGCACACAGCCTGACCGCCGAGCAGCCCACCCCCCAACACCGGCACGCCAACTAACCCACTCCGCCCCGCACGAGGGCGACGGCAGCCGGCGTCCAAGCACGCGCCCTGCCGTCGCCCTCGTTCTTTCTCCGACTAAAGTCGGAGAGACCCATCCGACCAACTGCCGACCCGCGCATCAACCCTTTATCTGTGTTTTCGCACCCGTCTGATACGGCACAATGAAAGAAGAATGCGCGCCATGCGCAGCTGGCATCGGAGCAGGAGGTTGGCGCATGCTGGACGTGATTGTGATCGGGGGCGGCCCTGCGGGGGTCACAGCAGCGATGCGGTCGCGCGAATTGGGAGCGCGCGTCACTCTCGTCGAACGCAGCCGGATGGGCGGTACCTGCACGAATGACGGCTGCGTGCCCACCCGTGTGCTGGCGAAGGCCGCGCGCCTGATGCGCGATGCGGAGCAGTTCGCCGAGTACGGGTTGGATATCCCCAAGCCGACGGTGGACTTCGCCCGGCTGATGGCCCGCACTCAGCAGGTCGTCTACCAGGTTCACGAGAAGAAGCAGCTAATCGGTCACCTGCGCGAAGCAGGCATCGACGTCCTCGACAACACCGGCGGCGCCCGCTTTGTCGACCCGCACACGATCGAACTGGGCAATGGTCGCCGGCTTTCGGCGGACCGCTTCATTTTGTGTGTGGGCGGGCACGCGCGCCGTTTCGAATTCCCGGGCAGCGAGCACGCGCTGACGCATCACGACGTCTGGTCGCTGCGCGAGGCGCCCCGCTCGGTCGCGATTGTGGGCGGCTCCGCTACCGGCGCGCAGCTTGCCTCGATCTTCTCCGCGTTCGGCGCCGAGGTGACGCTGCTCGAAGCGGCGCCGCGCATCCTGGCGCGGGAAGATGTGTCGATCTCTAAGGTGATGCGCGCCGCGTTCGAAACGCGCGGCGTGCGCGTGATCGAGGGCATCGGCGGGGTCGAGAGCATCGAGCGCCAGGGAGAAACCCTGCGCCTGCATTACCGTCTCAACGGCGAGCCGGCTCATGTGGACGCCGAACACGTGCTGCTGGCCGTTGGCTGGGTGGGCAACGTCAGCAGTCTGAACCTCGAAGCTGCCGGCCTGAACGGAACGGCGCGTGGCTACATCGAAGTCAACGACTATCTGCAGACCGGCGTGCCGCACATCTTCGCGGCAGGCGACATCACCGGACGCATGATGCTGGTCCAGAGCGGGAGTTACGAAGGCCGCCTGGCCGCCGAAAACGCCGTCCTTGGCCCCGGCCAGCCCAACGCACACCTGATCGTGCCGCACGGCGGCTTTACCGATCCGGAATATGCCGGCGTGGGCCTGACTGAAGACGAAGCGCGGGCCGCGCATGACGTCGCCGTCGCAACCGTGCCCTACGCCGATCTCGATCGGGCGGTGATCGACGGCCGCACCGAGGGCTTCTGCAAGCTGATCGTGTCGCAAGAAACGCACCGCGTGCTGGGCGCGCATTTTGTTGGCGAGCAGGCGGTCGAGGCATCGCAGATCGTGGCGGCGGGAATGGCCGCCGGGATGTGGGTCGAACAACTCGCCGAGCTGGAGCTGGCGTATCCGACCTACACCGCAATCGTCGGGCTGGCAGCTCGGCGCCTGCTGCGCGTGCTGGGAGTGATGCCCCTTGCCCAGCAATGGCAGGCGCTCGGCACAACTCCGCTGGCCGAGTGGGAACGGAGCGCGTGAGCATGGCTGCCGTCGCCCGTCG
>DYEN01000287.1 GCA_020725705.1 Anaerolinea sp. | reverse complement strand
CGTCCACTTGCTCGATCGCGTCCAGCAGGATCGCCTCGCGCCAGCCGAACAGCAGCCGGTCCGGCGCCAGATACAGGTCGTCCTCGCGGTTCGCGTGCCACTCGCCGTACACGTCTTCGCCCAGCCGCCAGGTCCGCTCCGGCCCGAAGTCCTCGCGTCCGGACACGGCGTATTCCAGCGGCTTGCCCGCGCGCGCGGCGAGCACCTCGGCCAGCGGCACGACGCGGTCCAGCGCATAGACATGCACCAGCCACAGTCCCGACCGCTCAGCATGAACTGCCAGCCGGCGCCCCCCACCCAGCGGCCCACGCCCGCGCCGCAGCCCCACCCACATCATCGCCTCGAACGGCACATGCACGTCGCACGCCGGGTTCTGCTGCCCGACGAAAAGCAGCCCGCCATCGACCAGCCCCAGCGCGCCCGGCACGGCCCCGCCGCGCCGGTCCGGCAGCGCCAGCGTGCAGACCGCGCTCTCCGGCCCCCAGTGAATCACGCGGCCCGCCCGCGCCCACTCCGTCTGCACGCGCCGGACAAACCCCGCCGACGCGCGCCGCCTGAGCCACATCAGGCTTTCGGTGCTCAGGGCTTCCAGCCGCGTCAGGATGCCTGCCGCCATACTCCCCGCTCTCCGGCGCGGTATGCGCTGTCCTCTCCGGCCATGCGCCCGCCTATGCTCCGATCATAGCTGCTCACCGCTCGCCCGGCCATCCCACTCATTGGGGAAATCACAACTTTTACACCGTTTTTGCGAGTCAGTACCATCTCTTGACTTGTCAGCCTCACACTCTTCCGCGTATACTCAGAAAATAGAACCGTCTTGGCCGAGCCGCCGTGCCACGCGCCGGATTTGAACGCTTGGCTATCAAGGAGGATACTTAACCATGAAGCTTTCCCGCCGCTCACTGGCTCTCTGGATCGTAGCGGCCCTTTTAGTTGTCGCCCCGGGCGCTGCGCTCGCTCAGGACGGCCCGAATCCTCTCTGCACAGGGCTGACTGATGCCGATTGCCAGCTTCTTTCCAGCGCGTCTGGCGCGATGGAAGGCGTCAAGTCGTTTAGCATTCCCAGCTATTCCATCTCGTTCTTCCTCAATTCTCTCGACGGCGAGACGACTTTCAATGCCACCGGCAGCGGCCATGTCATGCTCCCGCCCGATCCAGAATCGCCCGAGGGCTTGCTGCTCCACCTGGTGATCGACTCGGCGTCCTATTCCACACCCACCGGTGGCCAGTCCGGCGGTGAGGGCGAGATCCTCGTCCTGGGCGATATGCTCTACGTCAAGTTCAACGGCGAATGGTACGGCGGTTCGCTGAGCGAAGGTGCAGAAGAGGCGGAAGATGAAGTCGATACCGGCGCCGTCTCGGACATCACCGACCTTCAGCAGCAGTTCGCCGACCTGGGCATTAACCTGGCCGGCGTCGTGACCAGCACCCGCGAAGCGGATACCGACGTCATGGGCCAGACCGTCGCCAACTTCACCACCACCGTCGACATCACGCAGCTTTTCCTGGCGCTGCTCCAGTCCCCCGCCATGGGCGAGGCAATGGGCATGGCGGCTGAGGGCGAAGACGCCATGACGCCCGAGGACCTCCAGATGATCGCCGCTTTCATCGCCCCCATGTTCCAGGGCACGGTCATCAGCTTCTCGCAGGGCATCGGCACCGAGGATAACCTGGTCCACAGCTTCCGTTTCGACGCCGTGCTGAACGCCGATCTGTCGCTGTTCGCGCCGGAGGTCGGCGCCGTCGCCGGCGAGCTGCACTTTGCGGCGAACCTCGACGAGTACAACGGCACCTTCGAAGTCCCCGCCCCCGAGAGCTATCGCCCGCTGGAAGAGCTTGAGGCGCAGCTGGAAGGTTTGACCGAAGGCCTGGGCATGTAAGCCCGCCGCGGATGACGATCGCTATGCAGCCCCGGCCCGCTTACCGGGGCTGCACTCTTTTCGGGCGCCGAGCAACGCGCCCTTCCCTGGCACGTACACACCAATAGACGCAGATGATTGGCTTTCCACACCCGCTTCTTGCAGGAGACCCTCCGATGATACGTCTGGACCACTCTGTCACAACACCGGTCGTCGCGCTTGTGCTGGCCGTGGTGCTGCTCGCCGCAGCGCCGCTGGCCGCCTTCGCGCAGGATGGCGGGCCGCTCTGCCAGGGACTCAGCGTCGCGGACTGCCGCCGTCTGGAAAACGCGTTCCTCGCCACACAGCGCCTCGCCGCGGTCACCGTCCCGGCATGGAGCGCCGAACTGTATCTGTCCGCCGAGGGAGAAACGGTCTTCTTCGAGGCGCGCGGTTCCGCCGCCCTCTCTTTGCCCCCGGAGCTAACTACCCTGCGCGACACGTTCGTCGCCGTCGAGACCGTCACGCCGCGCACGCTGGTGCTGTTCCTGAGCGAGATCGACGGCGCCACCGTGCAGACCATGCTCTCCGAGACGCTACTCGCTTTCGTGGTGGACGAGGCCGAGCTTGAGACCCCCGACGGTCTTGCCGCCGGCAGCGCCGCCGTGCTGCTCAAAGACGCCACGCTCTATCTCAATCTGCCTTCGCCCGCGGGCGAAACGACCTGGTTCGGCCAGTCGCTTGAGCTGACCCCGGACGACCTGGACGAGATCGACGCGGCCCTGGCCGGGCTGCGCGCCGGCCTGCTGGACCCCGAGGTTCGCCGCACCTTCGACGTTCTGGGCGGGCTGCTGCTCTTGCAGCAGGGCGTCGCGGCGGTGGCGCAGAACCACCTGACCACCACCCGCCTCTCCGACGAGATCATCAACGCCCGTCCCATGGCGGTCTACACCACCTCGCTCAACGTCAGGAACCTGCTGGCCGATCCGGCCCTGGCCCCGGCCCTGCTGGCCCTCATCCAGGAAGCCGCCGCCCAGGACCCCACTCTGGAGCCGGTCGAGATCAACCAGGCGCAGCTGCGGCTGCTGCTTCTGGTGCTCAACTTGATGCTCTCCGAAGGCTCGCTGACCATCAGCTACCGCGTCGGGCTGGACGACGGCTACCTCTATCGCTTGCAGGCCGAAGGTGCGCTCGAAGTCGACCCGTCGGTCTTCGCGACCGATGAAGACGACCCCACCGATCCGGTCAGCCTGCGCTTCAGCTTTAGCCTCGACCTGGCCGATTTTGACGCGGTCGACCCGGCGCTTATCGAGACGCCCGAACAGTTCTATCCCGGCGAGGCGCTCGATAGCTTCCTGATCGGCACGCCCGCCCAGGTCGAGCAGGTGCTGGTCGTGGGCCAGGCGCTCGACGGCGAGTTGCCCGCCGACGGCGGCACGCACATCTACGCCCTGCCGCTAGAGGCCGGCCAGGCCGTCACCGTGTCCGTCGAATCCGACCGGACTCTGCTGCTCAGCGCCTACGACGCCAACGCCTTCTTGATCGACTCGCTGTGGAGCTTCGCCCGGCTGCCGCTCAGCTTCGTGGCCGATACGCCGGGGGTCTACTTCATCACCGTGGAAGGGTCCGCCGCGGCCCGCTACCGGATCACCATCGCCGCCGGATAACCCCCAGGCCGTGTTGCGGCGCGCCGCGTTTTTACCGCGATTTTACGGGTTTTATAGGCCCGCTTGATCGCAGCGCGGCATACTGGGATCAGGCCAGTCTGCGATCCGGCGGGGTGCCGTGCCGCCAAACCGTTTCGCGTCTGCCAGGGGCCTTAGCCGCACAAGGCCCCGGTTTCCCGTTCATGATGTTTCTCTCCTTTCTCGACAGGGGCGGGCTTCTCTCAGCGCCAGGAAGCCCGCCCCCCTTGTTCCGCGCCCGCGCCAAGACAAAAAACAAACCGGGCGAGGTGTCTCTCGCCCGGTGAGGAAAGCCGGTGTCGCGCGCTGGGGCCGGCGTGCACAACACGCTCTACGACGCGGTCTCCAGCGTGGCGGATTCGGGGATCAGATCGAGATTATGCCCCACGATCTCCAGCGCCTTGAGCGCCCGGTCCAGATGCTCGGTCGTGTGCGTCGCCATATAGCTGGTGCGCAGCAGGCTGCTGTTCGGTGGGACGCCCGGCGGCACCACCGGGTTGGTGTAAACGCCGTTTTCGATCAGCGCATGCCACGCCAGCACCGTGCGATACTCGTCGCGGATCATCAGCGGGATGATCGGCGTCTGGCTGGGGCCGGTGTCGTAGCCCAGCCGGTGCAGCCCGGCGCGCATGTAGTTCGCGTTTTCCCACAGCCGCCGCACGTGCTCCGGCTCGGTTTCGATGATCGTCAGCGCTGCCAGCACCGTCGCCGCGTTGGGCGCCGGCAGGCTGGCGCTGAACATCAGCGAGCGGGCGTGATGCTGCACGTAGTGCATCACCTCGGCGCTGCCCGCGATGAACCCGCCGATCGACGCGAACGACTTGCTGAACGTGCCCATGATCAGGTCGACCTCGTCCGTCAACCCAAAATGCGCGGCGGTGCCCCGCCCGTCGGCCAGCACGCCAAGGCTGTGCGCGTCATCGACCATGATCCGCGCGCCGTACCGCTTGGCGATCTCGACCAACTGCGGCAGGGGCGCGATATCGCCCCCCATGCTGTACACGCCGTCCACAACCACCAGCTTACCCGCATCCTGGGGCAGCCGGCTCAGCACGCGATCCAGACTGTCCGGATCGTTGTGGTTGAAACGCCGCATTTCCCCGCGGCTCATGAAGCAGCCATCGACGATGCTGGCGTGATCATCCTTGTCGATGATCACGAAGTCGCCCTTCTGCACCAGCGCCGAAATCGTCCCCACGTTGGTCTGGTAGCCGGTCGGGAAGACCAGCGCCGCCTCTTTGCCGACAAACGCGGCCAGCCGCCGGTCCAGTTCCAGGTGCAGCTCAAGCGTGCCGTTCAGAAAGCGGCTCCCGGTGCAGCTCGTCCCATAGCGCTCGATGGCCTCGATCGCTGCCTGACGCACCTTCGGATGTGTGGTCAGCCCCAGATAGTTGTTGGAGCCGATCATCACCACTTCCTTGCCGCGGAACAGCGCCGTCGTGCCTTCCGAGTCGCTCAGCGGCTGGAAGAAGGGATACAACCCCAGTTCCATCGCCTCTTTCGCGCGCGTGAAGGTCCGCGTCTTTTCAAACAGGTCCATGGTATTTCATGTCCTCTCTGCCCGTTAAACGCAAAATACAACGGGGGAAGCTGTTCTTCTCTACGCTCAATAAGTAGTTGGGGCGAGCGCATCTCCCGCGCCCGCCCGGCAAGAATACATGCCTGCTTCCGGGTTTCTT
>DYEN01000286.1 GCA_020725705.1 Anaerolinea sp. | reverse complement strand
TTGTATGGCTGGCGCACAACCGCCCGGTGATCGTCCGCCTGAACGACACCAGCTTCCTGCCGGACCGCCCCCCTGCCCGCGCACCGCGTCCCTGGTGGCGGCGGATCCTGACAGAGCTGTTGGGACAACGATGAGGATCGCTCGCCGAGCAGGTTGTCACACCGCTGGCGAACTCGTAGAATCAACACTAGCGTGCCAAGAAACACCCGCACCCGCGAAAGGTCAGACACGCCATGCCAAACGGCGAACTCGAACTTGATCCGGTCGACTTCATCACCGTAGGAACCGTCGGCCCGAAAGGCAGACGCATCTTTCATCTGCAGGCGGGCAAAGGCGATCAGATCGTCTCGCTCATTTTGGAGAAGGAACAGGCGCGCGCGCTGTCCGAAGCACTGCGCGAGCTGCTCGATGATCTGGCCCGACGCTTCCCCGAAAGCGCCGAAGGGGAGATCAATCTCTCGCAGTGGGATATGTCATTGCGAGACCCGCTCGAACCGCTCTTCCGCGTCGCGCAGATGGGGCTGGGCCACGACGAGGCACGCGATATGATCGTTGTTGTCGCTCAGGAACTGGTGCTGGTCGACGAGGATCAGGACATCGAGCCGGAGCCGCCTCAGGTTGTCCGGTTCTGGGGTACCCGCGCGCAGATGCGCGCCTTGAGCCAGTATGCGCTCGAAGTCGTCAAGCAGGGGCGGGCTGACCCGAAGAGTAATGGACACCTGATCAACTACTGGACATGACCACCCCGCCGAACGCTTTCTCTGTTCCGCCAAACGCCGATGACCGCCTGAATGCAGCCGGGGGCGCGATCGATCTGCCCCTGGCCGAGCAAATCCTGGCAACCGGCGAGATCACAAGCGAACAGGGCGTTATGCGTTGGGGATCCAACTATGCCTCGCTGGTCACGGTCGCCGGGAACCAGGCGACCCTGGTAGCCGTCTACAAGCCTCAGCGGGGCGAGCGCACCCTGTGGGATTTCCCAGATGGCACCCTCTGCTACCGCGAAGTGCTGTCCTACCATGTCTCGCAGACACTCGGATGGCAGCTTGTCCCCGCGACGGTTCTGCGCGACGGTCCGCATGGCCTTGGGTCGGTGCAGCTTTTCATCGAGCACGATCCGGCGGTCAACTACTTTACCCTCGATGACACTTTTGCCGACCAGCTCCGGATGTTCGCGGCCTTCGACGCGGTGGTCAATAACGCGGATCGCAAGGGAGGGCACCTGCTGCTGGACGCACGCGGAAAGCTATGGGGCATCGACCACGGGCTGACGTTCCACAGCACGGCCAAGTTGCGCACCGTCATCTGGGAGTTCGAACGGCAGCCGATCCCTGGCCCGCTGCTGGAAGCAATGGAAACTCTGCTGAACACGATCCTCTGCCGCGGCGCGCCGTGGACTGAACTGATGCAGCGCTGGCTGACAAACAGCGAAGTCAGCGCGCTGGTGCGCCGCATCGAAAGGCTGCTGTCGACGCGCGTCTTCCCAAGCCCATCAAACCGCGGCCCAAGCTACCCGTGGCCGCCCGTGTAGATCATCCCCTGTACCTGACAAGAGGACTGCTCACCGCCCGTGGCATCTATCTCCGAAGCGGCGCAGATCGTCACGCTACGGCAATTGTGGGCGATCTTCAGGCGGAGACGGCGTCGGTGTC
>DYEN01000285.1 GCA_020725705.1 Anaerolinea sp. | reverse complement strand
GCGGACTGGTCCGAGCTGGAGCGGACGTTTGATGAACCGGCTGCTCAGAGCGAATTGAGCGCGGCGCTTGATTTCGCCGCTGCCGAGGAGTTCGATCTCGATGACATTCTGGGTCTGGCCGAAGCCGGTGTAACTGAGGAGGACGCCGGCGCTCTGGACCAGGAAGACTCCGCCGGCTGGCTGGAAGGCCGCGCGGTTCGAGCCGGATCTGAAGAAGAGCAGGCGCAGGCAGAAATGGTTTCCGCCCCCGGTGCTCCGGATGAGGGCGCGCTTCGCGCGCTTGAGAGCGACCAATCCGATGCACTCGCGCCTCAGGGTGAGGCATTTGGAGCCGGTGCCTTTGCTGAGGCCGGGCCGGCGGATGAGGTCATTGAAGAGGACATCCTCGGCGGCGCCGATCCGATGACCTGGCTCGAGACGCTGGCGCGGCGTCAGGGAGTCAGTCCAGAAGAACTGACCACCGAAGCCGATCTTGAGATCCCTGTGCTGCCGGAAGATACTGTCGTCGACGAGCCGGGTTATACGGAGTATTCGCCCTTTGGCATCTTGCCACCGCGCCGGGACGAGCCGGCCACCGAAGCGGCGGGCCGCGAGGCAGACGCGGGGCAGGCTGCGCCGGATGAGCTAGAAGCCCTAGGAGAATCGCTGGGCTGGCTGCAGGAGTTCACCGAGGAGCCGCCAGCCGATCTGCACGAGTGGCTGACCATCGAGGATAGTTTTGCGGACGCCGATCTACGTGAGGAAAGCGCGACTGAGGGCGCCGAGCAGCCGTCCATCGGCGAAACCGACGTGCTGGCAGGCATGACCGACGACGAGATCGAGCAGGCGCTGCTGCGCGGCGAGCTGACTCCCGAGCAAGAGTTGGCATGGCTCAAGCGCGGCGCGCAAGAGCTGGCCGGTGCGCCGGAGCAAGGCGAAGCGGCTCCGGCTGTGCCTGCGGACCTGCCCGACTGGCTCCAGCAGATGCGCGATGAAGCTATCGCTGCGACCGAGTTCTCGCCAGCCGACGCCGCGCTCCCCGACTGGCTTGAGGAGCCTGCCGAGGTGGACGCCGGCGCAGCGGACGAAACTGAGGCCCTGTGGGGCGCAGCCGAAGGCGCTGCTGAAGAACTTGAGTTGGGCGAGGCTGAGGTCAGTGAATCGGAGCTGGCCGCGTTTCTCGCCGGCGAGATCGCCCCTGAACAGGCCGATGAGCTGGCCGAAGCGCTGGATGAGGAATTCGAGCGGCGCCTTCGCGGCGATGAAGCGGAACCGGAATGGTATGCCGAAGCGGTGAGCGAGGCTGCCGCGCCGGAGCCGCCGCTGGCTGAGGCGGAGCCGATCGAGATGCCGGACTGGCTGGTGGAGCCGGATGAAGAAGCCGCGGTGGAAAGCGAGCTTCCGGCGTGGCTGGCCGAGACGGAAGGTGAGTCGCCAGAGTCGGTGGCGCCGGCGCCCGAATGGCTGGAAGAATTGCGCGTTGAGGAGTCTGATCTGGCCTGGTTGGCTGAGGAAGGCCGCAGTGTGCCGCCCGAGGTGAGCGCCGGAGCCGCGGCGCGTCAGGCGGCGATTCCCGAAGGTGAGTTGTTCGAGTCATACCGCCATCGTCTAGAAGAAGCGCCAGACGATCACGCGACGCGGCTGGCTCTGGCGCGCACACTGCGCGCCCACGGCCAGATCGCGCCCAGCCTGGACCACTACGAAACGCTGGTGGAAAGCTCGCATCTGCTGGAAGACGTCGCCAACGACCTAAGCGCGCTGGTCGACGAGCAGCCCGAGCAGCCGCGCTTGCGCCGCCTGCTGGGTGATGCCTTGATGCGGCGGGGGAGGTTGCAGGAGGCACTCGACGCCTATCGCGCTGCGCTGGAGCGCCTGTAGCGCGGCAGCGGAACGTTTTGCGCTATAATCCACTCTCAGTGGAGGTCGGGCTGGGCCATCACCCAGCCCGAATGCTGTCTGGATTTGCCCGAAACTCAGTGAGGAGGACTCGTGGAACGGACACTTATCATCGTCAAGCCCGACGGCGTGCAGCGCGGGCTGACCGGCGAGATCGTTCGCCGTTTCGAGGCGCGCGGCCTGCGCATCATCGGGATGAAGTTCATGATCCCCAGCCGCGAACTGGCCGCCAGGCACTACGCCGTGCATGAGGGTAAGCCCTTTTATCCGGGGTTGATTGACTACATCACGTCTGGGCCGGTTCTGGTGATGGCCCTGGAAGGGCCGGGTGCGATCGAGGCGGCGCGCAACACGATCGGCAAGACCAACCCGGTCGAGGCGGCTGCCGGCTCCATCCGGGGGGATTTCGGAATCACGATTGGGCGCAACCTGGTGCACGGCTCGGATGGGCCAGAAACCGCGGCGAAAGAACTGGCGCTCTGGTTCGAGCCGCATGAGCTGGTAAACTGGCAGCGCGACACCGATCGGTGGATCCTGGAAGACAACTAGCGCGGCGTTCCATCCGCGACGTCACCACACGCGAGGCCCTGTCGGTCCTCGCGTGTGGCACTTTATGCCGGGATGTGAAGCGTGCCTGTGAGTAACTACTGGATTCGGACCATAACCGGGGCCTCGCGCCACAACCCTTCCAGATCGTAGTAGCTGCGCTTCTCCGGCAAGAAGGCGTGCACTACCACATCGCCGTAGTCCATCAGGACCCAGCCGTTAGTAGCATTACCTTCAACG
>DYEN01000284.1 GCA_020725705.1 Anaerolinea sp. | reverse complement strand
GCTCGGCCCACTTCCAACCCCAGCGCAGCAAGTGCTGCTCAAGGAACGTACGCTGAGCCGCCAGCAACTCGCCGAACGCGGCCTCGTTGCCGCTTTCCAACGCCTCGACGGCGCGCTCGGCGCAGTGCGCAACGAAGCTCAACTCGAAGGCGATGTGGTCCTCGGGTTCTTTGCCCTGCATACTCGGCTGTACACCAAAGCGCTCATACCAACGGCGCACATCCACCGTCTCATCCTGGAAGGTGAGGCGCTCTTGGCTGAAATAGACGGACTCCCACGCCGGCACGGTCATCCGGCGCTCGCCAACAAACAGATGCGCAAAATCGACCCGGAGCGCTTTGAGCATCTCGTCGCTCAGCCCTGCCTCGGACACCGCCGCCGCCCAGCCGGAAAGCAGCGCCAGACCGCGCCGAGTGCTATCCTGGCTGCCGCCAAACGGCACATCGTCAAACAGGCCGTCGGTTGCCAGCGGCTCGAGCCACTCACGCGCCGGGTTGGTGTACAGCACCCGGCCCAGCAATCCAAACAGCAGCGCTTCACCCATCAGAACAGGCGCCCAGTCAGCGTGATCGGTCAGGAAAGAACGGGATGCAGTCACAGAACACTCCAGGGATAAACCAACGGCGCGTCGAAAGCACGCTCCACTCGCGGAGCATGTGTGAACGGAGTATATGCCAAGTCAGCCGCGCGCGCGGGGGTCATATATCATCAGAACAGGCGATTTTTGTAAACAGCGCGGCCACGCGTGCCGCGCCCGGTCACGGGCCGGACAAGCTGGAAACGCCGGCTGCGGTTGGACCCGGCGGGCAGTCTGAGGAGGTGTGCGAAGCGGGGACGCTCGCGCAGTCCCGCCCCGGATCAATCTGCGGGCTTCAAGAAATGATTGACCAGCCCGATCAGCTCTTCGGGCAGAAATGGCTTGGCAAGAAAGGCGTTGCAGCCGAAACCTTCCGCCAGCCGGACCGACTCTTCGTCAGCCTGCACGGTGACGGCGATGATCGGCAGGGTGCTGGCGGACTTCTGGCGGCGCAGGCTGAGCACAACGCTGCGCCCGTTGACGTCCGGAAGGTCGATGTCCATCAGCACCAGATCGATATGGGCCGCCCGCGCCCAGCGCGCCCCTTCCAGGCCGCGCGTCGCATGCAGCACGGTGTGCCCTTCGGATTCGAGGATGCGAATGATGAAGTCGGCCGTGTTCTGGTTGTCTTCGACCAATAGAATCGTGCCCATCGGATCCCACATCCTCAACTGCTGATGGACGATCGAGCGGCGCCCGCCGCCCACAGTCTAGCAGAAGACCGGCTCGCGAACAATGCCATCGATGACCAGCGCCACGGCACCTTTCACGCAGGCATCCGTGCCCAGCGCCGACAGCGCCAGCGCAACCATGCGCGTCGGTTCGGGTAGGGCTTCGACTGCGATGATCTTGCTGATGGGCCGCAGCAGATAGTCGCCCGCGGCGATCAGCGTGCCGCCCAGGACGATCATCTCCGGATTGAAGAGGTTGATCAGGTTTGCGATGCCCGCGCCCAGGTACAAAGCGATATCCGAGAGTGTGTCCAGGGCGAGCTGGTCGCCCTGGTTCGCCGCGCTCACCACCACGTCCATGGTGATCCGCCGGGTGTCGCCCCCAACCAGTTCGGGGATACGAGATGGCGCGCCGCGCTCCAGCGCCTGCACGATCCCGCGGATGACGGCGCGCGGCCCGACCAGTGTTTCCCAGCAGCCACGCCGGCCGCAGTTGCACAGGTCCCCGCCCGACTCGACAATCATGTGACCGACTTCGCCGGCGTATCCCCCCGCGCCGCGATAGACCTCGCCGTTGAGCATCAGGCCCCCGGCCAGGCCAACCCCCGTCCCCAGAAAAACGAAATTGTGGTGGCCTTTTGCCACCCCGAAATAATGCTCGCCGAGCGCCGCCGCGTTACCATCGTTCTCGATATAGAGCGGCACGCCAAACTTGTTCCCCCACTGTTCGCGGAAGTTTACATCGCGCCAGCCGAGGTTCGGCGCATAACGCAGCACGCCCTGGCCGATATCGACCAGTCCCGGCACGCCAAGCCCAATCCCAAGCAGCCTCAGGTTGTTGGCGGCCCCGGCCCGGATCGCCTCGCCGATCAGGCGCTCGGCCAGCGCCAGCATCTCTGCGCGATCGGTTGTCTCGGGGATCTCCACATGCCGGCGCCACAGAGTTCGCGCGGTGAAGTCGGTGAGGATTACGGTCACGTAACCGACGTTGATCTCAATCCCGACAATCGATCCCCCGTACGGGTTCAGTTCAAGCAAGATTCCGGGTCGGCCACGCGAGCCAACCGATTCGAGGCCGACTTCCCGGATCAACCCCTGCTCGATCAGTTCACCGACCAGCGACGAGACGGTGCTGCGTGTCAGCCCGGTCTGTTCCGCCAGGTTAGCGCGCGAAAGCGGCGAACTGGCGAGCAGTTGATCGAGGATCAATGCGCAGTTCAGTTGCTTAACCAGGTTTTGATCGGCGCGAACCGGTGGCATCACCCTTATCCATTTCGTATAGATTCAAAACAAAATATAGGCTCAGGCGATCGCGCTGTCAAGCAACCCCGGCGAGGGCAGTTATGGATCACCTAACAGCGCCTGCACAGCCTACTTGACAAACGGTTAATTTTGTTGCATTAATTAACAAAATCCCGGTTGCAATGCGTGGGCCGCTGCGCCAAGCGGACTCTCGTGATGATGCGCCGGGATCAGGGGGTTTATTCTCCTCAATCGCTTCGATGGGGGTCACTGCGCTCCCGGTGTGTCTTTAATTTAAGGAGGACCACTCAGCATGAAGAATGGGTTACGTTTAATTACTGCTTTGGCCCTGGCGGTGATCACGCTATCGCCGCTTGCGGGCAGCGGAGTGTCTGTTCCCGCCGCTCAGGCGCAGGACGACACATTCACCATTGCCTGGATCCCGAAGGCGCTGAACAACCCGGTCTTCGAGCTGGGACGTGACGGCTGTATGGCCGCCGCGGCTGAACTCAGCGCGCAGACGGGCCGGACCGTCGAGTGTCTGTACATGGGGTCAGTGAACTCGGACATGGCCGAGCAGGCGCGCGTCATCGAGGACGCCATCTCGCAGGGTGTGGACGCCATCGGCGTGAGCTGCAACGACCCTGACGG
>DYEN01000283.1 GCA_020725705.1 Anaerolinea sp. | reverse complement strand
GGTCCAGGTCGCGGCGCAGAACGCGGTAACGCCGTGCTCGGCGTAATAACGCGCCATCGCCTGGAGCGCCTGGGGTGTCGCATCCATTGCTTCGTGACCAACCGCGCCATGCGCGTGCACGTCGATGAACCCTGGCAGCAATGTCAGCCCGGCCCCGTCGATCACGCGATTGGCCGCCAGGCGAGGCGCCTCGCCCGGCCCCATGAACGCGATCCGGCTGCCGTCTACCAGCAGCCAGCCGCGCGGCCACGTTTGCGCGGGGGTGATCACGCGCGCGCCTGTGATCAGCAGTGTCTCGCCCATCCTGTCTTTTCTCCTCGTTCGCAGATCGACTGGTGTCCCGTCATTCTGTTATTCCGTCAAGGTGACTTTGTGCAGCCCACGCGGCGAGTCGACATCGATCCCCCGCGCTTCGGAGAGGCCGAGGGCCAGCAGCTGGCCCGGCGCGATGGCGACAATGGGCGTGAGCCACTCCGGAATCCCGGCCGGGATGGGCAGCGCCAGTCGCGCGCCGCTGAGCGTCTCCGGATCATTGGAAATGATGGTCAGGTCGGCGCCGCTGTCGTGAAAGGTTTGCAGCGAATCGGCCATCGTGCGCAGACCTTCGCCCTGGGGCGCGATGGCGATCAGCGGGAAGCCCGGCTGCACGATGGCTTTCGGTCCGTGATGAAAGTCTGCCGAGCTGTAGGCTTCGGCCACGACATAAGTCAGTTCTTTGAGCTTCAGAGCCAGCTCGAAGCCGGTACAGTAGTTGAAGCCACGGGCGAGGGTGACGCAGTGCGACATGAACGTGTAGCGGGCTGCTGCGGCGCGCGTGTTCTCGTTCATCTCCAGCGTCGTTCCCATCCACTCCGGCACGCGCTGCAGCGCGTCGTCCCATTCAATGCCGCTGCTCAACTCCACCGCCAGCAGCGCCAGTGTCAGAAGCTGCGCAGTGTAAGTCTTGGTGGCGGCCAGGCTCCGCTCCGGCCCCGCATTAAGTGGAATATGGTGGTCCGCGATCTGCGCCAGCGGCGACCCGGCGTCGTTGGTGATCGACAGCGTCATCACGGCGCCGCGAGCATGAGCCTCTTCGAGGACACGCGCCGGTTCAATCGAGCGGCCGGACTGCGATATGCCGATGACCAGCGCACCGTCCAGGCGGGGGGTGCGGTGATAGACCGTTGTCAGCGAAGGCGCCGCCAGCCCGACCGCCAGCCCGGCCAGCGCGCCAAGGGTATACTGCGCGTAGCGCGCCGCGTTGTCCGATGTGCCGCGCGCCACGATCATCGCGTAGCGCGGCTGAACATCGCGGATGGCGCGGGCGATGGCGGCGATGTGCGGACGCTCTTCCTCAACCAGGCGGCGAAGAACTTCAGGCTGCTCCGCGATCTCTTTCTCAAGCCAGGTTGTCATTCGATCTGTCCTTTTGTGCGGGCAGGCAGGGTGCCCGCGGTTACAAAGCTCACGGCGCGGCGGGGGTTCACCGGCAGGGGAGTGCGTTGAGAAGTCGAATCGACCTGCGGTGATTGACT
>DYEN01000282.1 GCA_020725705.1 Anaerolinea sp. | reverse complement strand
TGCCCGTCCTGCGCCAGATCCGCGAGCGCTTTGCCAAGGAGCGCCCGCTTGAAGGGGTGCGCATGGCGGCCTGCCTGCACGTCACCACGGAAACCGCCAACCTGATGCGGACGCTTCAGGCGGGCGGCGCGGATGTGGTACTGACGGCGTCCAACCCGCTGAGCACGCAAGACGACGTCGCCGCGGCGCTCGTCGTGCACTATGAAATCCCGGTCTTCGCGATCAAAGGCGAGGACAACGCCACCTACTACGATCACATCCGGCGCGCGCTCGATCACCGCCCGCAGATCACGATGGACGACGGCGCGGACCTGGTCAGCGAGCTGCACAAGAACCGCACCGAGCTGCTTGGCGACGTAATCGGCGGCACCGAGGAGACGACCACGGGCGTGATCCGTCTGCGCGCGATGGCGGCGGACGGCGCGCTCAAGTTCCCGGTAATCGCGGTCAACGACAGCATGACGAAGCACCTGTTCGACAACCGGTACGGCACGGGCCAGAGCACAATCGACGGTATCATCCGCGCGACCAATGTGCTGCTGGCCGGGCGCACGGTGGTCGTGGCGGGCTATGGCTGGTGCAGCCGCGGGATCGCCATGCGCGCGCATGGCATGGGCGCCAACGTTATCGTGACCGAGGTGGACCCGCTCAAGGCGCTGGAAGCGGTCATGGACGGCTACCGCGTGATGCCGATGATTGAGGCGGCGCCCATCGGGGATATCTTCGTGACTTCGACCGGGGATATCAACGTGATCGACGTGCACCACTTCGAGGTGATGAAAGACGGCGCGATTGTCGCCAACAGCGGGCACTTCAACGTCGAGATCAACATCCCCGGCCTGCGCCGGTTGGCGGTTGACGAGCCGCGTCGCATCCGCCCGTTTGTCGAGCAGTATCGTTTGGCCGACGGGCGTGTGATCAACCTGCTGGCGGATGGCCGCCTGGTGAACTTGGCTGCGGCAGAAGGGCACCCCGCCAGCGTGATGGACATGAGTTTTGCCAACCAGGCGCTCGGCTCGGAGTATATCCTGGCCGAGGGCAAGAGCCTGGAGAACAAGGTCTACACCATCCCCCAGTCCATCGATCAGGAGATCGCGCGGCTCAAGCTGGAGTCGATGGGCATCCGCATCGACACACTGACGCCTGAGCAGATCCAGTACCTCAACCAATGGCAGGAAGGCACGTAGGCGTGTCCGGCGCGCACAAGGCGCACCTGGCAGCCAAGCGTTAGCCGGGCGTTGGGTAGCGCCTTTGGCGTGCGCTACAATCTGGCGTGTGCGGCACCCGCCGCACCACAGCATACGGCAAGGTGATCGAGGGAGAAGAGATCATTATGAAACGTCGAAACTGGCTGCTGACCGGCGCGCTGATCCTGGCGGTTGCGCTGGCGCTGGTCGGCCCGATGGTCACCGGAGCAGCGCGCGCTCAGACGGCGGAGCCGACTTCGCGGCTTCGCTTTTTGCACGCTGTCGCCGGCGGGCCCAACGTCGACGTCTACTTCGACGGGGCGCTCATTGTTCCTGCGTTGGGATATGGCGAGGTGACTCCGCACCTCAACCTGCCGGCAGGCGACCACCAGGTGGCGCTGCGGGCACAGGGCAGCGCGCCGGACTCTGCCGCCCTGATCGAGGTGACCGTCCCGCTGGTGGCCGATCTGGCCTTCACCGTCGTGGCGCAGGGCGCGCCCGACAGCATCCAGGCCGCTTTCTACGAAGACATTCTCGACGAGCTGGAGCCGGGTCTGGCGCGCCTGACAGCGATCAGCACCGTCCCGGACGCGCCCCCGCTGGACATCGTGACGACCATTAACGCGCCGCTGCTGCAGGGCGTGAATTACGGCGTGCAGTTCGGCACGGTAAACATCGGGACCGGCGTCCAGGACCTGGTCGTTGTTCCGGCAGGCGGCGCGGTTGCCAGCGCGATCGCCGAGATCGGCGAGATCAGCCTGGAGAGTGGCGCGCTGTACACCTTTGTAGTGCTGGGCACGCTGGAAGGCTCCCCGCCCCCCTCGGTGCAGGTGGTGAAGACACCGCTCAACCTGCAGGCCGGGGGCGCGCGTCTGCGTGTGGCGCACGGCAGCCCGGACGCGGGGCCGGTCGATGTGTATATGGACGATCTGCTGATGGCGCCTGCGCTGGAACTGGGCGCGATGACCGTTCACATGCCGGTGCCATCGGGCGATCACACGCTGAGCATGCGTCCGGCCGGCGCGGCTGCGGCGGATCCCGCGCTGCTGTCGGCGGATGTGTCGCTGCCCGAAGCCGGCTCTGCGCCGACCGCCGTGATCACAGGTTCCACGAGCGACAATAGCCTGGCCCTCGAAGTGGTGCCGGATGATCTGGCGGGTATGGTTCCCGATCAGGCGCGGCTGGCCGTGATCAACGCGGTGCCGGATGCGCAGGTCTCGGTATCGCTGGCCGGTGCGGCAACCGTTCTGGCGAGCGATGTGGCCGCCGGTGAGGTGGCGGCCGGTGTGGATTTCGAGCCGGGCCGCGATATGCTCAGCCTGCAGGTTGAAACCGCGGATGAGACGATCGATCTGGTTCTGCCCGAAATGCCTCTGGTGGGCGGCGTGTACTACAGCGTGCTGGTCTACGGTGGCGCGGCGGATGTGCCGTTGGATGCATCTGTGGGCGAGACGGTGGTCGCTGCCGGTCCGATGAGCGTGCCGGGCGCCAGCGAGGCTGTGGTCGCGGTGCCGGTTGAGACGCCGCCCGTGGCCGAGGTGGAAGAAACACCCGCTCCCGTGGAGACCGAGGTGACGCCGCTGCCGGAAACGGAGATCGTTCAGGACACGCCCGCGCCCGAAGTGACTGAAGAGCCGGCGGAACCGGCCGAACCCACGCCTGAGCAGCCGATCGACACCGAGCTGGTGATCGAGCCGACGCCGGTTCCCGGCGCGGCGCCGGCTGTGGCGCCACCCCCGGCCCCGACGCAGGCTCCACCCGTCCCGGTGGCCTACGTGCAGCTTGATCCGGGCGCGAACCTGCAGTGCCGCCAGTACCCCTCGGCGACCGCATTTTCGCTTGGGCTGATCCCGGCGAACACGGCGCTGCGCGTGCTGGGCCGTCCCGGCGAGCCGATCGTGCCGGACACGGGCGAACCCACCCCGGAGCCAACGCCGGTCATCGAGGACATGCTCGATATGTGGCTGTTCGTCCAGTGGGATCAGGAGACGGGCGGTTACATCACGTGCTGGGTGGCGGCTCAGTACCTGCGTGTGGAGTTCGCCGGACGCCTGCTCGACACGCTTGAGGAGCTGTTCGAACTGCCCGAAGTGCCGTTCAACCAGCCCGGCGAGGCGGTCGATACTACCGCGCGCCCGCCGACACCGCTTTATAATGCCATTCTCGCCACGGTGAACCTGGATCCGGGCGTTAGCTTGCAGGTCCGCCGCCTACCGGCGACAACCGCCGAGGCGCTCGACCGCGCGCCCGCCGGAACGCAGCTTGAGGCACTCGGTTACATCGAGGCGCCGAGCGAGGGCTTGGTTGGCCAGCCGGTGGACCCGAACTGGATCCGCGTGCGCTACATCAAGGAGAACCGAGCGGCGACGGTCGGATGGGTATCGGCGCAGTACGTCACGTTGTCGCAACTGGGCCGGTCACTCGACATCACCGCGCTGCCCCGGCTGGAAGAAGCCGAGCCGGGCTACTACGAGTCCCCCGGCGTGCAGCCGCAGATCCCGATCGAGCAGCAGGCCGTGCTGGGGCTGGTGGTGCTGGATCCCGGCGCGAACCTGAACCTGCGCGACCGTCCCACAGCCGACGCGCGCGTGCTGGTTGGGATTCCTTCGGGGTCCGTGATCGAGTTGATTGGCCGCAACTTCGACGGGTCCTGGGTGCGCGTGCGCTACAACAGCCAGGGTGTCGAACTGGAAGGCTGGGTTGCCAGCCAGTATCTGACGATCACGCGGGGCGGGCAGGCGTATGATGTGATGGCTCTGCCGGATGTTGGCGAGCCGGTCCTGCCGGCGGAAACGCCGACGCCCACGCTGGAACCGGCGCAGGGCTAGCGCCCGCTGCACGAACCCCACGATCACAAAAGCCCCCTCACGACGAGGGGGCTTTTTGATGACTCTGGGTCGGTGACTACTGGTTGTTCAGGCGCTCGGTTTCGGCGGCCAAGAACGCGTAGTCACGGCTGATGCGCGCCCACGGGCCGTCTTGCCCGTGCTTGACCAGGACGGTCGGCGTGCCGGTCACACCGGCGTCCATCGCGAGCGTGGTATAGCCGGAGATCACCTCGTTGTAGCGCCCGGAGTTGATGCAGGTCCACATCGCGTCCCAGTCCAGCCCCATAGTTCGCGCGGAATCGCGCAGCTGCGACGGGCTGAAAGCGCGCGACGCGCCCATCGACTCGGCCAGACGGAACATCTCGCTGTTGAACTCCCAGAATGCGCCCTGCTCACCCGCGCACAGCGCCGCGGCGGATGCCATCTGCGAGTACTGGCCGCCCGTGCCGGTGAGCAGGCCCATCGCGATGGTTGCTTTGCCGGTCAGGACGTAGTCCTTGATGAAGCGCGCCATATCGCCTTTGTGGTAGTTCTGGCAGTGCGGGCAGGCGTAGTCGGACATCAGCGCGAAGTGGATCGGCGCGTCCGGGTTACCCAGGAACGGCATCCGGTCGCTGTTGATCCCGCGCACCACGCTCGGCGCGGCGGTGCTTTCGCCGTCCAGCGTGCGGACGCCGGGGGCTTCAAAGCGCGCCATCTCGGTACTGCCGCTCAGGCCGCCCGCGAAAGGAACGCAGAACTCCGGATAATCCGCACAGCTAACCAGCTTGGTGCTGCCGGCCTGCAGCCAGTTGGCGTAAATGAATACGCCGGCGGCGATGACCGTTACAACCAGGACGATCGCCAGAAAGTTGATCTGCGCGCGGAACTGTTCCTGTCGCTGCTTGCGGGTTTTGCCGGCGCGGAAGGCAGCGCGGCCTCGCCAGGGCAGGCCGACCGTGGGTTCTTCCGATCGGGTGGTCTTGGTGGTCATAAGGCATCCTTACATCTGCATGTCCCGCTACGATAAGCTTTGTTCACATCTGAACGGTTGGCATGACTTTACCGTGCCGGCGCGTGCTGTCAAGCCCAATTTGCCGGGCGCCGTGGTATACTGGCGGCGGCTAACCCGCTTGTTTTCTGCAGGGACCGTTTTGAGGATGGGGCTATGCGTGCAACGGATGTGATCGCCCGCAAGCGCGATGGCGAAGAACTGACGACCGAGGAAATCCGCTGGTTTGTCACAGGCTACACCGAAGACCGCATTCCGGATTACCAGGCTGCGGCGTGGCTGATGGCGGTGTACCTGCGCGGCATGACGCGCCGGGAGACGTTCGACCTCACCGTGGCGATGGCGGAAAGCGGCGACCGGCTCGATCTTTCCCCGGTCATTCCCTACGCCGTCGACAAGCACTCGACCGGCGGGGGG
>DYEN01000281.1 GCA_020725705.1 Anaerolinea sp. | reverse complement strand
GCTCGGCGACGAGCGTCACCAGATTGCCGACGTAGATCGGCTCATCGAACGTCATCGAGTCGATCGCGACCGTCACCGCCGCCGAGCGCGCGTGACGCATCGCGGCCAGCCCGGCGGCCTCGTCCGCCAGCTTCATGATCTCGCCACCATGCACATGACCCAGCGCGTTCGCGTGCGCAGGGTTCATCATCATGCTGAGAACCACGCGGGATTCCGACACCCTCTTGGGCGGCAGCTTCTCGTCACTCATCGTCAATCCATATCCGGGCGCAGATCAGAGATGCGCCGGAAGATATCCGGTTCTTCGTCAAGCACGTCGATAGTGCTGTATTCCAGCTCGGCCATCATCGGCGGCAGCGGTGCTCTCGGGGGCAGACGTCCCGGCTTGGGCGGCGGGGGCGGCGGGTTGGGATGGAACGGGCGGCGGCGCTCGGCCCGCTTACGCAAGATGCGCCCATCCTTGCTCAGCCGGCCAATCCACTCCCCATCACGCTTGTAAACGTCCTGTCCCTCAACGAAGCCAATGTACTCCCCGCGTGTGCTGAACAGTGCGTCGCCAAGCTTTGTCGCGTGCCAGTCGCCGCGTGTATCGAAGATAAACAGTGGGCGATCGGGTTTGGGGCCAGAATGTGGCGTGTTCATCGACCCTCCTCGTGTGTTGTCCTCAGAGCGCCCGCTTTACTCTTGCGCGATCAGCCGGCGATAGATGCCCACCAGTTGGGAAGCAGCGCGCGCCCAGGTAAACTGCTCCGCCTGATGATAGCCACGCCTGACCAGTTCCGCCCGCAGCGCCGGATCGCTCAGCAGGCGCTTGAGCGCCGCCGTCAGCGCGCCAACATCGTACGGGTCCACCAGCAGCGCCGCGTCCCCGGCCACCTCCGGCATGGATGAGAGTTTAGACGTGATCACGGGCGTTCCGCAAGCAAACGCTTCCAGCACCGGGAAGCCAAACCCTTCGTACAGGGATGGATAGGCCAGGCACAGCGCGTCGCTGTACAACGCCGGGAGATCGGCGTCGTCCACGAAACCGGTGAAGTGAACGCGCCCCTCAAGCCCCAGCGCCCGCACCGCACCGTAGATCGGGCTGTCGAGCCAGCCGCGCCCCCCGGCGATCACCAGCCGGATGTCGCCGGCTTCGGGACCCAGCCCGGCGAGTGCTTCCATCAACCGTGCGTAGTTCTTGCGCGGCTGGACGGTCCCGACCGAGAAGATATACGGCCCCGGTGGGATACCGTAATGCTCGCGCACCGCAGCGCGGACCGCCGGATCCTCAACACGCCGGAAATGCGCGCTGACCCCGCTCAGCAGCACGGAGACTTTCTCCGGCTCCACGCCGTACAGCGCGATCAGGTCATCTTTGGTGGCCTGCGAGTCGGCCAGAACATGGCTCGCCCGCCGGACCGAACGGGGTACCACCCGGTCGAGATAGGCTTTCAAGACGGGCGTCGCGGTTTCGGGCGCGCGGACGAACGACAGATCGTGCACGGTCAGCAGGGTTACCGTGCCGGGCAGGGTCGGCGGCAGTGTGAAGTCCGTCGCGTGGAACAGACGGACCCGGCCCACAAACGTCTCGACGGGTAGCGGAACCCGCGCGCGATGCCACAGCCGCGCAAACCACAGCGGCGTAATCCGCGTGGGCCGCCAGGTGAAATTAGGCCCCGGTGGTGGTGGAAGATCGCGCCGCGTGGCGCCGGACACAAAGAGACGATAGGGAGTGGTTGAGTCAATCTCTGCCAGAGCACCGACCAACTCGCGCACATAGCGGCCGATCCCGGCGCCCTGTTCATATGCAGCCGTGTAGTCAATGCCGATCGTCGGCATGGCGAGCGCGCTCAGGCGTCAGGGGACAAAATCTCGCGGACCCGCCCGATCAACGCCTCAGGCGTGATCGGCTTGGTGAGGTACTCCACCGCGCCCGCGTCCAGCCCTGTCTTCTGGCTGATGGCATCCACCCGCGCCGTGAGCACAACAACGGGGATCGACTCGGTCAGCGGATCGGAGCGAAGCGCGTTGAGCACCTCAAAGCCGTTGAGGTCCGCCATCATAATGTCGAGCAGGATCAGATCGACCGCGCTGCCCGAAAGATAGTCCAGCGCGTCTTGTCCGCTGTACACAGCCTCTGTCTCGTATCCGGCGCGGTGCAGGGTCAGAGTCAGAAAGTTGCACAGCAGTGGATCGTCATCGACGATCAGAATCCGCTCGCCCATGTCCCCTACTCCACATCGTTGTAGGTCCAGTAGCGATTAACGAAGAAGTTCCACAACATGACGATCCACACCGCGAAGAACTGCGCGATATTCGTGCCAAGCTGGCTCTGCGCGGCCTGAGACAGCTCGGTTTCCAGAAGGCTCAACGCACGCAGCACATCGTATCCCGCATGTCCCATCGGCACAAACAGCGTGTGGACAAACCACAGGCGGAACGCCATCCCCAGGGAATTGACGATGAAGAACTGTACCAACTGGTAGCGGATGCGACGCGAGCGCGAGTCTGGGTAGGTCCAGTAGCGGTTCCAGGTGAAGTTGCTGGTCACCGCCGCAGTGAACGCGATCCCGGTCGCCAGCGCGACCTTCGTCTCCAGATGAGGATCGACCGGGCGCAAGACGGTCGCCTGCAACACATTCAGCGTGCCGAAATCGACCACAGCGCCGATGATGCCGACGATCGCAAACTTGATAAAGCGCTCGACTTCCTTGGCCCTGTCGCCAAAGCGAAGGCTGACGCGGGCGATCAAGCTATTCAGCGTACGCAGCGGCTGCATTGACCAGCCTGCCAGTGTCTCGGTGAGCGATTCAGTGTGATCCGATGATGCCATACTCCGTGCCCTCTGCGGCGCAGCGGCGGGTTCGGTCCGCCACAGCCAGTAGACCGAGCATCACGCCGATATGCAGAAAGAGATTATTCACGGTGAGCTTGTCGACCACACTGTGAACCGCCAGATGAGTCCAGGCCCCCAGAAGGCCGACCACCAGACCGTGCATGATCGGCGCGCGCAAGCTCAGCGCGCGCATCGTCCAAACCACGATCAGCGCCCACCCGGTCAGGTAGGCTGCCAGCCCTATTATACCGGTTTCGGCCAGCAAGTTAAGATAATCGTTATGGGCATGGCCCAAAGCGTGCGGCCAGCGCGGCAGAGCATAGTCCGGATAGACGACCTCATAATTGCCGAGTCCGACGCCCGCCAGCGGGTGCGCACTCGCCATGTCGAGCGCCGCCTGCCAGTGCGCCAGCCGCTCGACGGTCGAGAAGTTCTCGTTGGTCACGAAGATCCCTCGCACGTCTCTGAAGCCGACGAATTCATCCAGCGTGCCGGTCACGCGCCCGGCGATACTCGCCGGAACGAGTCCGGCGGCCCACACCGCGCCGACCAGTACCGCGCCACCCAGCAATAGCCCGGCCCCAACGGCCCGGCGACGCGGGGCAAACACCGCCATCACCGCCAACGCCGCGGCAAACCCCAGCCAGGCGCCCCGCCCCCACGATGCCAGCAGCCCGCCTAAAATCAGCAGCCCGGCGCCGCTACAGACACCTGCGGCGGCAGCCGGCCAGCGCGCGGCGCGGTGATCACCGGCCTGCCAGCGATTGCGCGCCAGGCGGGCGCTGCCCCACGCCATCGCGAGCGCCAGCGGCAGCGACAGCCCCATGAAGGCGCTGAACGGATTCGGCTGCCCGAACGTCCCAAACGCGCGAAAGCGGGTGTAGCCGGCGATCCACAGATGCGGCGCGCCCGATCCACCCCAGTACTCGTACAGCCCGATCGCGGCCTGAAGCGCCGCCGACAGCACAATGCCAAAGGCGATCCACACCCAGCGCCCGCGCTCGCCCAGATCGACCACGATCAGGATCAGGACGATCATCTCGGCCCATTTCAGCGCTTCGGCCAGCCACGCCGAAACGGATGCTGCCGCGAACAGCGAAGGCGTGAACCCAAGCAGGATCACGAGCAACGCCGTAACAACGCGCGTGCGCGGCAGCGGACGCTTCGTGGCCCGGCTGACCCGCCACACCGCCCATGCCCCGACGACCACCCCAAACGCCCACTGCCCAACATCACCGGGCAGCGCGAGCGGCGCTTCGGTCTCGACCAGCACCTTCAGCGGTGCCACGCACAGCATCATCACCAGGCCGAGCGACGGCTCCACCAGCACGGCGAGGGCGAGCACCAAGGCAACGACCAGCCCGGCGCTCGCCGGGACGGGCAGCAGCCCCGCCACCGCGCCAAGGATCAACGCCGCGACGCCCCACGCCACGGGGCGGACACACCGCCAGATGATCGGGCGGGCAAAAGTCACCGGACGCGTTCCTTGAAATACGCGATCGTCATCTCCAGGCCGCGCGGCAGATCGACGACCGGCTCCCAGCCCAGAACCGCCTTGGCCCGCGTGATGTCCGGCTGGCGGGTTTGCGGATCGCCCTTGATGCGCAAGTCTTCCTTGAAGACAATCCCCGCCGGGTTGTCGGTCAGGCGGTTTACCAGCTCGGCAAATTGGAGAATAGACATCTCGCTCGGGTTGCCAATGTTGACGGGTAGGGTATAGTCGCTCATCAGCAAGCGGTAGATGCCCTCGATCAGGTCGCTGACAAAGCAGAAACTCCGCGTTTGCGAGCCATCGCCGTAGACAGTCAGCGGCTCGCCGCGCAACGCCTGCCCGATGAAGTTCGGCACCACGCGGCCATCGTCCAG
>DYEN01000280.1 GCA_020725705.1 Anaerolinea sp. | reverse complement strand
CCGGTCGGCGTTGGGGTGCGCCTTCACTTCGCGGATGGCGCCCAGCACGATTTTTTCCCGATCCCATACCAGGTGCGTCGAGGGCGGCAGCACCAGCCCGGGACGCGGCTCGCCCTGGGGGATGCCGATATACTCGATCGAGGTCACTTCCAGCCCGGCCAGCGTCAGCCGCTCGGCCAGCTCCTCAACCGAGATCGTGATATCCACGTAGTCTTTCAACCACGAAAGGGGCACTCTCATCTAGGTTGCGTCTCCTGTGTCGTTCACGCTGCCGTCACAATAATCGGGCGGTCGCCGTCGATCACGATCGTGTGCTCGAACTGCGCCGCGACGGCGCCGTCGCAGGTGCGCAGCGTCCAGCCATCGGGCGCCGTCATGACCCGCCCGGCGCCCGGCGTCAGAAACGGCTCGACCGTGATCACCAGCCCATCCGCCAGCTTCTGGCGCGCGCGCCTGAGGTAGAAATTGTACACGGTGGGCGGTTCGTGGATGTGCCGCCCGACACCATGCCCGGTCAGCTCCAGAATGACGTGGAAGCCGGCCTCGCGCGCGGCGGTTTCAACCGCGCGTCCAATGGCGTTGATCGGCTGCCCGGCCCGCGCCGCACCGATCGCCCGCTCGCGGGCGGTGCGCGCCGCGTCGAGCAGGCGGGCGTGTTCGGGGCGGACCGGCGGAACCAGCGCGCTCGCCCCGGTGTCTGCCCAGAACCCTTCCAGCTCGGCGGAGACGTCGATGTTGATCACGTCGCCCGGCCGGATCACACGCTCGCCGGGGATGCCGTGTGCGGCCTCGTCGTTGAGGCTGATGCACGTGTGGCCCGGAAAGCGGTAGGCCAGAATGGGCGCGGACCGCGCGCCGTGCCGCTTCAGAAATGCTGCGCCGATCGCGTCAAGCTGCGCCGTAGTCATGCCCGGCTCGACCTGGGCCAGCATATGCTCCAGCGTCTGCGCGCAGATCTGCCCGATGCGCATCAGACGGTGCAGGTCGTCCTCGTTCTCAACCGTCATTGCTGCCTGCTTACTCCTGTGCGCGCCACACGGCCGCTCAAGCCGCCCGAGCCTGCGCGATGGCCGCCGTCAGCGCGCGGCGGGCGGTAACGCGAGCCATAGCCGCCCGATATTCGCGGCTGCCCCAATGATCGCCGGGCGGATCGACGGCCAGCGCCTCGAGCGCCCGCTCGACATCGCCGGTCTCGTCCAGCACGCGCTCGACCTCTGGCTGGCGCACCGGATACCTGGCGGCGCCGCACAGCGCCAGCGCCGTGTAGGCGGGTTGATCGCCCTCGCCCAGTTCCACATAAGCTACCGCGGCCACGATCGGCGCGTCGGCGGGCGTGCGCGCAACCTTCTCGACTACCACCGCCGCCTGTACCGCGCCCAGCGGCACGCTGACATCGGCGATCAGGGCACGCGCCCCGTCTTCCTCAGCCGACAGCCACGACGCCATCGTCAGGTGCATCCCCACGTCCGCACGCCGGATCGTCGCGTCCAGCGCCAGCAGCAGCGTCAGAGTCAGCGACTGCGGATCGCGCTCGACCAGCAGATCGCCGAGGGTCATCGTGTTGCGCAGGGTTTCGGGCTGGTCGGCCTTGAGCGTCTCGGCCAGGCCGCGCATCACGGGCACCCGCGCGGCGCGGGCCAGGCACGCCTGGCGCACCTGCTCCAGCGACATCATACTGCCAAAGGCCAGCGCGTTCTCTGCCTCGCTGAGGCGATCCAGCCCCAGGCGATCAAGCTTGATCACCGCTTCGACCGCGGGGTTGGACGCGCGCTGCAGCGCCACTCCCCCGTACAGCGGGTAGACTCCCGGCTCGGCCAGCCGCCGCACCGCTTCATCGAGCGTCTGCGGCTCGTAGATCGTGTTCAGGTTCAACAACATGGTGTGTTCTCCTGTGCGCTGCGTCGCGCTCACAACCGCGCTAGAACTGCTCCAGGAAGCGCAGATCGTTGGCCCAGAAATAGCGAATATCCTGGATGCCGTGCATCTGCATCGTGATCCGCTCCGGCCCCAGGCCAAAGGCGAACCCGCTCCACTCGGTCGGGTCATAGCCGCCGTTTTCCAGCACGACCGGGTGCACCATGCCACAGCCCGCGATCTCCAGCCAGCCGGTGTACTTGCAGACCGGGCAACCTTTGCCGCCGCACAGGATGCAGTCCACATCGACTTCCATGCTCGGCTCGGTGAAGGGGAAGTACGAGCCGCGGAAGCGAAGCCGCTTCTCCGGCCCGAACAGCCGCCGCGCGAACTCGGCAATTGTACCTTTGAGATCGGTCAGGCGGATGTTGCGCCCCACCGCCAGCCCTTCGACCTGGTTGAACTGGATCTCGCTGCGAGCCGAGATCTGCTCGTAGCGGTAGCACATTCCGGGCAGGATCACGCGGACCGGCTGCGTGCCGCCCGCGCCCAGCTCGTGCATGGCGCGGATCTGGCCGGGGCTGGTGTGCGTGCGCAACAGGACACCGGGCGTGGTGGTGTGGAATGTATCCCACATGTCGCGCGCGGGGTGGTGCGGCGGGATGTTGAGCAGGGTGAAGTTGTAATCGTCCGTTTCGACATCCGGACTGCTGTAGACCTGGAAGCCCATCTCCGCCCAGATCGCGGCGATCCGGCGCAACGTCTGCGTGCTGGGGTGCAGCCCGCCCAGCGCGACTGGCCGCCCCGGCAACGTCACGTCGATCTCACCTTCTTCGAGCATCCGGGCCAACTCGTGCTGGCGCACCGCCTCTTCGCGCTCGGCGAAGGCCGCGCTCAACTCGTTCTTGATCGTGTTGACCCGCTTGCCGAAGTCGGCGCGCGCTTCGGGCGGAAGCTGGCCCGTCGACCGCGCCGCGAGCGTGATGGCGCCCTTCTTGCCCAGATAGCGCCGTTCCCACTCTTTCAGCGCCGCGCTGTCGCGCACATCCTTCAATTCATCCAGTGCTTGCGCGTAGGTTGCTTCGAGTTCTTCGAGCATGGACCCCTCTCACCTTGTCGTCTCCGGCGGCCGGGCCGCCGCGCCTGTAGTGTCGCATATTCCGGCGCAAAAATAAAAAATCTCGCCGCCTGTCCTGCCGGATCAGGGACGAGACACGAGTTCCCGCGGTACCACCCTGCTTAGCCCGCGTGCGCCCTTCGACTGGAGCGCGCGCCGACTCGCTTCATTACGCCGACGTCGCCGCGTAGCGGCGAGATAGGCTGCCCCGATAACGCAGGGCGGGCGGAGCAGACTACTGGCCCGGCAGGCCGGACGTTCACCTGTCAGCTCAGGAGCGAACTTCGGCGCAGGCCCACTCGCCGGGGCTTCCAGTCTGCGGCCCCGACTCCCTGGCAGCGGCGTTTGCGCTTACTTTTCTCCGTCACCGCTTTTCAATCTGTGTGATGTTCTGCACATGGTAGCAGAGCGCCCAGGGAATGTCAACCAGATTTTACACGGCGATTCTGGGCCGGACGCGCAGCTACCCAAACCGCAGCCCTGGGCGTATAATTCGCGGCATGAAACGCTCCGCCCTTATCACCCTGCTGTGTGTGTGGCTGGCTTTCGCCGGCAGTGCCATCGTCAGCCGGACCGTATTCGACCGTCTGCCGCACCTGGAAGACGAATTCGCCTTCCTGTTCCAGGCACGCATCTTCGAGCGCGGCCAGACCTATATCGAGACGCCCGAACCCGCCCGCGCCTACTGGCAGCCCTTTCTGATCAACAAGGACGGCAAACGCTTCGGCAAGTACCCGCCGGGCTGGCCGGCGCTGCTGGCGGTCGGCACCGCGCTCGACCAGCCGTGGATCGTCAATGCCTGGCTGATGATGCTTACCGTGGCGATCACCTACCGGTTGGGCCGCGCCCTCTACTCGCCGGAAACCGGCGCCCTGGCCGCGCTGCTGGTCACCAGCAGTCCGATGGGGCTACTGCTGGCCGGGACACTGATGAATCACACCGCGGGCCTGTTCTTCACACTGCTGTTTGTCTACGCCATGTGGCGGCTGGAGCAGCGCGGACGCGCCGTCTGGTGGGGCGCGGTGGGCGGTGTGGCGCTGGGGATGTTGATCGCCACGCGCCCGTTGACTGCTGCCGGCGTCGCGGCGCCGTTTGTGCTCTACAGCGCGGGGCGCGTGCTGTGGGCGGCGCTGCGCGCCCGTGCGGGGCTGAAGCACGTCCTGGCGCCGCTGGTCGTGCTCAGCGCCGTGACGGTGGGCATCGGGCTGAGCTGGCCCGCCTTCAACTACAGCGTTAGCGCCCCGCCTGGCGAGAGCTTCCCCGCCTATCTCGTCCGCTTCGCGCGTGGGGACAAGGACACCAACCTCTACCGCTATATCTGGGATTATGACCGGGTCGGCTTTGGACCGGGGTACGGGCGGTTCGGAAACGGACACACGCTGGAGTCCGGCTGGAAGATCGCCGCGTCGATCCGCAGGTGCGCCATGCGTGATCTATTTGGCTGGGCCACGCCGCCAGAAGACGGGATGACGGTCGAAGAGGACGCCTGCCTGTTCACCACGCCGGGCTATAGCTGGGTGTTGCTGCCGGTTGGGCTGCTGCTGACGGCGCGGCGGCGCTGGACGTGGCTGCTGGCGGCGCTTGTCCTCAGCGTGATGGGCGCCTATCTGGCTTACTGGATCGGGAGCTATATCTACAGCGCGCGCTACTATTCCGAGGCCATCGGCGCCGCGGCACTGCTCAGCGCGGCGGCTGTCACCGCTCTGGTGCGCTGGATCGATGCCCCCGCCATCAAGTCCGGCGGGCTGCGCCCCGGCGGCGTGCTCTATCTCGTCATAGCCGCCGTCGCGCTCTACAGCCTGGTGATCTACACCCCGGCCCGCCTCAAACCCCTGCGCGGCTACGGGCAGATCAGCCAGAGCCAGCTCGTCGCGCTCGACGATGTCCGCCGGGATCCGTCGCGCCCGGTGCTGGTGATCGCCGTCGGCGAACATTACTGGCGCGACGTGGCGACCCTCATGGGCGTGACCAGCCCCTTCCGCGACAGCGAGATCGTACTGGCACGCGACCCGGACGGGGACCTGCAGGAGCGGCTGCGCGCCGAGTGGTCCGACCGCGAAGTGATCTATCTGGTCAACGGGCACTTTACGCACGACCTGTCCGCAGCACACCTCGACTGACATCCCCGGCGCTTCCACCCATCGATTATCCCCCATCTCACCTATACCAAAACTGGTCAGGTGGGGGTCGCAGTGCACGCTGCCCTGGCATATGATGAGACCAGCTTCAGTTCATGAAGGGCCATGACCAAGGAGTCAGTCAATGCCCAGCCGAATCTACTACAGTGAAGAAGCCGAACAGCTCGCCCGCAAGCAGCAAGTGCTCCAGATCACGCTGTTTATGCTGATCGGGCTGTCGATCGGCACGGTAATTGCGTTGCTGTTTGCGCCGCAAAAAGGTAAAGATACCCGCAAGGATATCAGCAAGGAACTCGGCGATACCTTCGGATCCGGCCGGGACTCGACCAGCGATATGGTCAAAGACACGGTGAAAAAGCTGGAAGACCAATACAAATCGCTGCGGTCGGAGATGGACAAGCTGGTCAGCAACGTCCGAAACTAACCCTCTGTGGGTGGCACTCCGTGCCACAAGGCGCAAGCCTGCAAGACCCTCCGGTGGATGAGGTGGTACGGTTTTAGGGCAGGGATTGGGTGATCCCTGCCCGCCCTTTTTTCCGGCGCCGGAGTCTGCCGCTTAATCCAGCTCCACCAGACGTCGTTCCTGGCCGTACAGCTCCGGTCTGTCTTCATCTTCGGCGGGCTGAGGGCCGGCGCTCACCTTGTGCGCCGGGCGCCCTTTGGCGATCACAAAACGGTCGAAGTCTCGCACGACGATGGCGCGGGGATGATACTGCTCCGCCTCGCGGATCATGTCGCGCTCGCGGTAGCGCCGCGAGACATGTGTGATCAGCACGGTCTCAACGCCCATCTCGCTGGCAAAGCGCGCCGCCCGGCCAATGGTCATGTGCCCGAATGCCTCGGCCATCTCGGCGTCCACGTCCAGGTACGTCCCTTCGATGACAAGCGTATGCGCGCCGCGCACCACTTCGCGCACTGTGTCGTCCAGCACGCCGATGTCGCCGATGTGAACAAGCCGGGCGCCGGGTACATCCGGCCCCAAGACCTGATCCGGCTCAATGACCCGGCCATCGGCTAGCCGCACCGCCTCGCCGCGCACCAGCCGCGCCCGCTCCGGGCCGGGCGGCACGCCCAGCGCCTCGGCCCGCTCCACCAGGAACGGCCGGCGCGACTTCTCGACGAAGGCAAAGCCGTAATTATCGCGCCCGCGATGCTGGACCGGAAACGCCGAGACGGTGTAGTCGCGGTCTTCCATCAGCACGCCGGGCTTGAGATCGATCAGATGCAGCGGCATTGGCGGCGGTGCCCCGCGCAGCATAACCGTATGCAGCAGGTCCTGCACGCGGTCAAGCGTCCACGTCCCGCCCCAGATTTCAAGCTCCGGCAGGCTTTCCCAGCGCATCAGCGTGCTGAGCAACCCGGCCAGCCCCAGGATGTGATCGAGATGCCCGTGAGTTAGCAGCACGCGGTTCAGCCGCTTGAACCCGATCCCGCTGCGCAAGATCTGGCGCTGCGTGCCCTCGCCGCAGTCGATCAGGAAGCGCTGATCCTTCACCATCACAACCTGCGCGCACAGGCCCCGGTGGACCGACGGTGCGCTGGCAGATGTCCCTAGAAAGATGATTTCAAACATAATTGCAGGGGCAAACGCGCAGCGTGTGCGGCGTGCCCCATCCGAACCCCCTTCACTGCCTGCCGACCGTTACCACGCGCTTTTCCTCGTCCACCGCGATGGGACGGTCAAGAAAGGCGCGCACGACGTCGATGTTGGTTCGCAGATGGCTGGTAATCGCGTTGGTCGAAACCGCGCTTTCCCCCTCGGCAAGCGCCAACGGCAGCACCAACTGGTCCATCAGGCGCTCGTCGACGGCGGCGCCGCTGTCGTGAAACATCAGCAACGGTGTGACGGCACGCTCGGCCACCTCTTCGGACGGCATCCCTTTGCGCCCCAGCATGCCGAACCCGGCCCGCCCGTTGGCGTACTCCGCCGTCAGGAACAGCCCCGCCCCGGTGCTGACGCTGCGCGTGCGCTGCGGGCGAATATCAAGCGGCACGTCAAGCACGTCGAGCAGGTTGATGGCGCGGTTCGCCATCCGCTGCGGGATGTGCGAAGGCAGGTTGCAGCCGACCGCGTAGCCGAACACTCGCTCTAACGGTCCGCGCTCTAGTAGGCGCTGGCCCTGCGGACGGGCGCCACCTTCCAGATAGATCGTCAGCATTCCGCCGCCTTCGGGCATCCAGCCATAGCTGCCCATGTAGATCTCAATCCCGATCCCCATCCGCAGCAGCATCGGCGCGTAGACATCGCGCAGATAGTGACCGGATGGGCTGTGCGGAACGTGCGTACCCCCGTATAGCGTGAGTT
>DYEN01000279.1 GCA_020725705.1 Anaerolinea sp. | reverse complement strand
GCTTTGCGCGGGTGATCGCCGCGACGACCGACGCCACGGCGGCGTTCTATCCGGGCCGGCGCGTCGAGGTGACTGGCTACCCGCTGCGTCCCGAAATCCTGCAAGCCGACCGCACGACCGCCATCGAGGCGCTGCACCTTGACCCCGGGCGGCGGACGCTGCTGGTGTTCGGCGGCAGCCGGGGATCGCGCAGTATCAACACGATCATCAGCGCCATCGCTCCCCAACTGCTGGCGGACGGCACGCAGATTCTGCATATTTCGGGCCAGCTCGACTGGCCACAGGTCGAGGCGGCGCACGCGCAGCTCAGCCCGGCGGAGCGCGCGCATTACCACATCTTCCCGTTCTTGCCGGATATCGGGCAGGCGTTCGCCGCGGCGGACCTGGTCATCAGCCGGGCGGGGGCGGCCACGCTGGCCGAGTACCCGCAGCTTGGGTTGCCCGCGATCCTCGTGCCCTATCCGCACGCCTGGCGCTACCAGAAGGTCAATGCGGACTATCTTGTCGAGCGCGGCGCGGCAATCCGGCTGGACGACGAGCGGCTGGCGACCGATCTGCTGCCGACGGTGCGCGCGCTGTTGGCCGACGAGCAACGCCTGAGCGCGATGCGCCGCGCCTCGGAAGCCCTGCGCCAGCCAAACGGCGCGGAGAACATCGCGCGGCTGTTGGCGCGCACCGCTGGTCATGTGGCAGGCTGAGGCCGGTCTTTGCGCCAACGCTAAGTTCGGCGATACTAATAAGCGGATGGTCAGTGACCCGGCAAGCGGTGCGCCGTCACAGAGCGGGCGATAGCAGGCGCGGCTGACGCGCCACCCGGCAGCCACCCGGCGAGGGGGCAGGTCCCATGATCCAACTTTCGAGCTTTCTGTGGATGATGATCTTCGCGTTCGCCGTGATCGGTTATATGCGCGGCTGGACGAAGGAACTGATCGCCACGGCGGGGATCGTGCTCGCTCTGTTCACGCTCAAGCAGTTTGAGGCGCTGGTCATTGACCCGCTGACCGACGGCCGCCAGGAACCGAAGTTCTATCTCCAGGCAACGATTCTGCTGACGCTTGCCTTCTTCGCCTACCAGACTCCGCCCGAGCGCCTGGCTCGCGGCGGCGTGGTGCGCAACGCGCGCGAAAGCCTGCAAGACGGCATCCTCGGCGCCCTCGTCGGCGCCATCAACGGCTACCTGCTGATCGGCTCGCTGTGGTGGTACATGGATAACCTGGAATACCCGCTCAGCCCGTATATCACGCCGGTCCCGCCGGGGTCGGCCAGCGCCGAGATGGTCCGGCTTCTGCCGTTGAGCTGGATGTTGGGCGCCGACGGCGGGCTGCTCTCGTTGTTGATGATCGCGCTGTTTATCTTCGTCATCGTCGCCATTGTCTAAACCCTTGTTCCCAAAGCCCGTGCCCGATTCGTCGCCAGATCCGGACGCCGCGCGCCCCTCGCCCGGCGCCGCCGTGCTGCGGCCCGGCCAGCATATCCATATCGTCGGCGTGGGTGGGTTTGGCATGTCCGCCATCGCGCGGGTGTTGCTCCAGCGGGGGTATACCGTCAGCGGGTCGGACCTGCGCGCCAACGCCTTCACCCGCGCTCTGAGCGAGGCGGGCGCTACGATCTATGAGGGGCACGCCGCCGGGCACATCACCGGGGCCGATCTGGTGGTGGCGACATCCGCCGCCACGTCTGCCAACCCGGAAGTCGCCGCGGCCCAGGCGCAGGGGATCCCTGTGCTGCGGCGGCGCGATCTGCTGGGCGAGCTGATGGCCGGGCACACGGGCATCGCCATCGCCGGGACGCACGGCAAGACGACCACCACCGCGCTGATGGTTCACACGCTGATGACCGCCGGGCTGCCGCCGAGCTACATCGTCGGCGGGGTGATGCGCAACACCGGCGACAACGCGGGGGTTGGCTCCAGCAGGTATTTCGTGATCGAGGCCGACGAATACGACTATATGTTTCTTGGCCTGCGCCCCCACATCGCCGCCATCCTCAACATCGAGCACGACCATCCCGATATGTTCCCCACGCGGGCAGACGTAATCGACGCCTTCGCCCGCTTTGCGGACCGGCTGGACGACGACGGGCTGCTGGTCGCCTGCGCCGATGATCCGGCCGCACGGGCGCTGGCCGAGGCGCGCCGCGACGCCGGGCGCCCGGCGCTCACTTACGCGCTCGACGCACCCGCCGACTGGACGGCGACCGATCTCGAACCGCTGGTGGCCGGGGGGACGCGCTTCGTCGCCTGGCGGGGTGGACGGCGCGCCGGTGCCCTGAGCCTGAGCGTGCCGGGGCGGCACAACGTCCTCAACGGACTGGCCGTGCTGGCCATCGCAGCGCATCTGGGCGTCCCCTTCGAGGCGGTGGGCCGGGCCTTCGCCGGCTTTGAAGGGACTGGGCGCCGGGGCGAGGTGCTGGGGGTAGCGGGCGGGGTGACGGTCGTCAGCGATTACGGGCATCATCCCACCGCCATCCGCGTGACGCTGGCAGCCTTCCGCGAGCGACCGGGGATCGGGGATCTGTGGGCCGTCTGGCAGCCGCACACCTTCGGGCGGATGCGTGCCCTGGCGGACGAGTTCGCCGGGGCGTTCGGTGCAGCAGATCACGTTCTGGTGACGGATGTATACTCGGTGCGCGAGGCGCCCGCGCCGGGGCTGGACGCCCCCGGTATGGCGGCGCGCATCACCGCGCAGGGCCACGCGGACGCGCGCTATAGCGGCGATTTCGACGCGACGGTCACCGCGCTGGAGCGGGGCGTGCAGCCGGGGGATTGGGTGATCATCCTCTCGGCGGGTGACGCGCCCGTCATCGGCGAGCGGCTGCTGGCGCGTCTGGCAACCGGGGAGCAGAGCGTATGAGCGATCCGTTTGCGTCTCTTGAGGCGCGCTTTGGCGAAGCATTGCGGCGCGACGAGCCACTGGCTCGCTACACCGTCGCCCGGCTGGGCGGCCCCGCTGACGCGCTGGTGACGGTGCGCTCGGCGGACGAGCTGGCCGACGCAGTCGTGCTGGCGGTCGAGGCGGGGGTGCCGTGGCGTGTGCTGGGCGGCGGCGCGAACGTGTTGATCGCGGATCGCGGCGTGCGCGGGCTGGTGATCGTGAACCACGCGCGCGCCATCCGGCTGGACGACGACGGGCAGGTCTGGGCGGAGAGCGGCGCGAGTTTTTCCACGCTGGCGCGCAAGAGCGCCAACCGCGGGCTGGGCGGCCTGGAATGGGCTGCGAACGTGCCCGGCACGGTGGGCGGGGCGGTGGTTAACAACGCCGGGGCGCACGGCGGCGACGTGGCGCATCTGTTGATGTATGCCGACCTGCTCGACAGCGCACAGAACCGGGCGCTGGTGCGCTGGACGGCGGACGAGATGCACTACGACTATCGCGCCTCGGCGCTCAAAGGCCGGCACGGACGCTATGTGGTGCTGGCGGCGGTGCTCCGGCTGGAGCCGGGCCACGATCCGGCGGCGCTCAACGCGCGCATTGAGGAACTGGTGGCGCACCGCAAGCGCACGCAGCCGCCCGGCGCGTCGCTGGGGAGCATGTTCAAGAACCCGCCTGGGGACTACGCGGGCCGTCTGATCGAAGCCGCCGGGTTGAAAGGGACGACCATCGGCGGCGTGCAGATCTCGCCCGTGCATGCCAATTTCTTCATCAACCTGGGTGGGGGGACCGCCGCCGACTATCGCGCGCTGATCGAGCTGGCGCGCGAGCGTGTCGTGGCGACCAGCGGCGTCACGTTGGAACTGGAGATCGAGCTGGTCGGCGACTGGGATTGAGCGCTGCGCCCATGCCGCCGGTCAGGCTCTTTCCGACCGGGTTGTAAGACGTCCAGGACCGAGCCTCGTTCGGGCATCCGGCGCCAAGCGTGAACGATTTATGAATTTCGTTAACTTGAGGGCTGTTACGGCCCTTTTCGCATTGGACAAGGGAACGATGTTGGATTATAGTGGGATTACGTTGTGGGAAACCGGTGTCATAGTAGCTACGATCGAGGAAGAATAGGGCACTCATCGAGCGGGTCTTTTTTTTGATGTCTTAAGCGTAAACGGTATATCCAGGCATGGCTTCATCGTTGAAGACACGACAGCGGCGCGCGCGTCAAGAGATCGGCACCCGAGGCCACGTCCGACCATCGGCTCGCACTCAGCGCATAGCGCGCGGCGAGGTGGGAGAGTCGGCGCCGCAGCGGATGTCCCCCCTGTCACGCCTGGAAGCGGCCAGCGCGCCCACGCTGGCGCAGCGGCGCGCGGCGCGGCGCGAACAAAAGAAGCGGGCGCAGGCAGCCCGCGTTACGCCGCCGGTGCGGGTGCGGCTCAATCCGCTTCAAATCCTGGGCTGGCGCGCCGTGTCCGGCATGATTGTCGCCGGCCTGTCGGTTGTCCTGTATCTGTTCCTGACGGCGGATGCGTTCTACGTCAGTTCGGTGGCCATTGGGGGGGAAAAGTACCTCACACGCGAGGAAATCTTCCGCTTTAGCGACGTTGCCCAACGGCATATCTTCTGGATCGACCCGGACGAGGTCGAGGCGCGGCTGGAACGGGTCGCCAACATTGCCGACGCGAAGGTGTATGTCGGCTGGCCGCCGGATATGGTCCAGATCATCGTCACCGAGCGCGAGCCGGCGCTCATCTGGGAGCAGAGCGTGCGCGTGTGGGTAGATGTGAACGGGATCGTGATGACGCAGCGCGAGGATCGCCCGGAGTTGCTGCGCATCGTGGCGTCGAACGTCGATGAGCCGCTGGACGTGGGGGCGCGTGTGCCGCAGACGATTGTCGATGGAGCGTTGCAGCTTCGCCAGCGCCATCCCAACATCGACGTGCTCATTTACGATCCCCTCAAAGGATTGGGCTACCGCGATGGCGGCGGGTGGACGGTGTGGTTCGGCGACGGCCACGAGATCGATACCAAGCTGCTGGTGTATTATCGAGTGGTCGAAAGCATCAAGGCCAAGGGCATCCAACCTGGGGACATCTACATGAACGAACCTGATCGCCCGGTCTATACGGTGCTTTGGCGCGAAAATGGTTGAGTAGCAGAATGGGCGAACTGGTTGTAGGGATCGACATCGGCACCACCAAGGTGTGTACCATCGTCGGCGAGGTGCGCGAGACGGACATTTACGTGCTCGGCGTCGGCATCGAGCCGTCCCACGGTATGCGCAAGGGGATGGTGACGGACGTCAACGCGCTTAGCGCGTCGATCTCGTCGTCGGTGCACAAGGCCGAGCGGAGCAGCGGGTACGAGATCGGGCGCGCGTTTGTGTCGGTCGCCGGGGGGCACATCGAGTCGATCAACAGCACGGGGGCCGTGGGTGTCTCCAACACGCGCGGCGTGGAGCTGGTCGATCTCGATCGGGCGATGGACGCGGCGCGCGCCGTCCCGCTGCCGCACGGGCGCGAGGTGCTGCATGTCATCCCGCGCAATTACACGCTGGACGGGCAAACCAACCTGCGCAGCCCGCTTGGGATGCTCGGCTTCCGGCTGGAAGTTGAGGCCCACATCATCACGGCGGGCACCGCGAATATCCGCAACCTGGAAAAATGCGTCGAGTCCGCCGGGGTGTACGTCGATCGCTTCATTCTCAACCCGCTGGCGTCGGGCGATGTGGTTCTGACGCCGGAAGAGCGCGAGGCCGGGGTGATGGTCGTCGACGTGGGCGGCGGCACGACCGACCTGGCGCTGTTTGTGGACGGCGCGGTGTGGCATACCGCCGTGATCGCTGTGGGCGGCCAGCACATTACCAACGACATCGCGCACGGCCTGCACCTTCCGCTGGAGCTGGCCGAAGCCGTCAAGCTGCAATACGGGCACGCGGACCCGAAAGCGGTCAGCCCGCTGGAAGCGTTCCCCATCCAGCCCTTCGGCGAGGAATTGCCCAGCAAAGTGCAGCGCTCGGACCTGGCCCTGATCGTCAACGCGCGCGTGGCCGAGATCTTCGAACTGGTGCTCAAAGAGATTAAGCGCAGCGGCTACGACGGGCTGTTGAAGGCCGGGATTGTGCTGACCGGTGGGAGCAGCCTGCTGCCGGGGATCAAAACGGTGGCGGCGGACGTGTTGCGCATGCCGGTGCGCGTGGCCCAGCCGGAGCACATCACCGGCATGGCCGAGGCGCTGAAGAACCCGTCGTACAGTACCAGCGTAGGATTGCTCAAGCTTGGCTTGATCATGGATCTTGAGGATGACCGGCGCAAGGGGTTCGGGGCCAACGGCAAAAGCCGGCCGGGGCCTAACCTGGGGAGATTCCTGCGCCGGGCGCTGGGGCGATTTCTGCCCGGGGACGAAGACGCCTAGCCGGCACGGCGCGAGCCGCCGGCGGGTCTATACGGGGTACGCGAAAACGGGGGGCTTTGTCCTGATTTCCCTGTACCGCAAAATATCGTAAAATCTGTTCCAATTATCGAGGAACAGAGGGAACGATCGCAGACGGGTGCGGAGCCACGCCCTACCAGGCGGCTGTGGGCCAGCGCCACATTTTATAGTTCGGATTTCTTAGGAGGGTGAGGTTATGGCTGAGGCTCTGCCAATGGGCGGCGAGAACTTCGCAAGCATTAAAGTGGTCGGGATCGGCGGGGGCGGCGGCAACGCCGTCAACCGCATGATCGAAGAGGGCCTGGGTGGTGTCGAGTTCATCGCCATCAACACAGACTCGCAGGCGCTGCTGCTCAGCAAAGCCAAGACGCGCGTCCGCATCGGCGACAAACTGACACGCGGCCTGGGCGCAGGGGGCAATCCGGAGATCGGCCGCAAAGCCGCCGAGGAAAGCGCCGACGAGCTGTATGAAGTGCTGCGCGGCGCCGATATGGTCTTCATCACCTGCGGTATGGGTGGCGGGACCGGGACTGGCGGCGCGCCCGTGATCGCACAGGTCGCCAAAGAGCTGGGGTCGCTGACAATCGGCGTGGTGACGCGCCCCTTCACCTTCGAGGGCGCGCGGCGCATTCAGGCTGCCGAGGCGGGCATCGAAGCTCTGAAGAGCCAGGTCGATACGCTGATCGTCATCCCCAACGACCG
>DYEN01000278.1 GCA_020725705.1 Anaerolinea sp. | reverse complement strand
CCCGTCGCCGTTGAGGCGCTTGAAGCGGCGATCGGCGTGGTGTTTGGCCGCAAGGGCGGGGCGGTTATCGAGCAGAACATCGCGGCCTTCAGGCGCGGGCGCGCCGTCACCGCCGCGGTGAGCGACTGAATCGAACACGCCTCGAAAGAAATGAAACTGCCGGTTCGCCCGGCAGTTTTTGTGTTCATGGAGCGCGGCTGGCGCCACACATCACCACTGGACGTGAACCGGCGTGCCGATCTCCGCCCAGTTGAAATACCATTCGGCTTCCGGTGTGGGCAGGTTAACACACCCGCGCGACATGGGCTGACCGAAGTTGTTGTGCCAGTAGGTGCCGTGCAGCCCGTATCCTTTGTAGAAATACATGATGTACGGGACGTCAGGCAGGTAGTAGCCCGGCCCGGACATCGGCGCGGAGACGTGCTTGACGTAGATCTTGTAGTCGCCCAGCACGGTCGGCGTTCCGGGCAGTCCGGTCGAGGACAGCGTGGCGCGGACGAGCGTGCCGTTCTCGTAAGCGTAGGTCATCTGATCGCTGAGATCGACCACGATCTGCTTGCCGGTGGTGATCGTCGGCGGGGGTGCTGCCGGAGCGGCGTAGAAGCCACCGCCGCCGTCATCTGCGGCCGGAATGACGAGCGTTTGCCCGGTATAGATGCGGTTTGGATCGGTGATGTTATTGGCGCGGGCCACGGTCGGCCAGCTCAACCCGTACCGGCGCGCGATCGACGACAGGTGCTCGCCCGGCTGGACGATATGGGTGCGCTGAACGCCTGCCGGTGCAGGCGCGACCGCAGCCGGAGCCGGTGAGATCGGGGCGGTGGCGCCAGGGATGAGAAGCTGCTGTCCGGCAAAGATGCGGTTGGCGTTGACGATGCCGTTAGCGGCGACGAGATCTGTCCAGTTCAGTCCGTACGCCCGCGCGATGCTTGCCAGGTTCTCGCCGCGTTGCACCGTGTGGTAGACGCCGCCCGCAGGTGTGATGGGCGCGCTCCAGGCCGGATCGGCGGGCGCGGGGCTGACCGGCTCGGCGGGCGGGTAGTAGACGCCGGACGGGTCCGGGATGATCAGGACCTGGCCGGCATAGATGCGGGCCGGGTCGGCGATGCCGTTGGCGGCAGCCAGGGCGCCGACCGACAGGTTGTAGCGCAGCGCGATCCGGTAGAGGTTCTCGCCGGCCTGGACGGTATGCGTCCCGCCACCTTGCGCGTCGGCGGGCGACGGCGCAGCCAGCAGGCTCAGCGCCAACGCCAGCCCGAGGATGGCGGCAAGACGAACGCGATGGCGGGTGCACAAGGCCCATGCTGTCATATGTGATCCCCCTTGAAGGCCCGAGGCGAACTGAGGTCGACAACGCTCCTCCATCCCGCCTATCAGTGTACAGGCATTCGATCTGCGTGACAATTCAGACGGCGCGGGGGCGAGGCGCTCAGCGCAGGGGAGCGCCCTTCGCGTAGTCATGAGCAGAGAGATGCGCCCGGACGAGATGCCACGCCGCACCCAACGTACGGCGCAGTGCCGGCGGGTGCACGACCAGCAGCACCGCAGCATATACCCCCGCCGCAGCCAGCCCGCCCAGTACCAGTGCTGCGGCATCCGGTAGTGCCAAGCTTGCACCGATCGGCCCGAGCACGAGCGCGGCGACGGCGCCGGAGAGCGCGGCTCCAACGGCAGCGGGCGCAATCGCCGCCAGCCAGTCGTGCAGAGACAGATCGATGGTGCGGCTGAGCAGCCACCACGACACCGGATGCAGCAGCGCCCCGGCGAGCACGTAGAACAGGGCGACACCCTCGATGCCGAAGCGCAGCCCCATCACAAACGCGACCAGGTAGCAGGGTGTGCGGGCGAGCGCCAGCATCAGGTGCAGGTGCGGCCGGCCTACGGCGCGATAGACTACTCCGTTAAGCATCATTGCTGCCTCGCGCATCCCGCCGATAGCCAGGATTTGCAGCGTCAGAACGAGCGGCACCCAGCGTTCGCCGAGCAGCAACGGGACAAACCGCGGCGCGCCGATGGCGATCAAGGTCAGGGTGGGGAAGGCGAACAGCGTTGCGAGCTGCAACCCTTCCAAAAAGATCCCGCGCAGACGGGCGGGGTCTGCCTGGAAGCGCGCCAGCACCGGGTAGAACACCACCGCCACGCCACCGAGCACGTCGCGCACCGGCCACGCCATCAGGCTATAAGCCAGCGCGTAGTAGCCGAGCGCTTCGGCCCCCAGCCGGTAGCCGATGAGCTGATCGTCCGCATTGGTTGTGATGTAGACCAACACGGTGAAGGCGGAGACACTGGGCGCGAACCGCCACACCGCGCTCAACGCCGCGCGGTCGCAACGGCCCGGCCGCCAGCCCGCTGCCCGCCAGATCAGCAGCGTGCCGGTCAGGTTGAGGATCGCGGCGTGCGCGATCAGGCTCCATGGCCCCGCGCCGAGAGCGGCCAGCGCGACCGCCACTGCGCCGCCGAAAAGCATCCCTACCGCACGGATCACGGTGGGCGTGCGGAAATCCAGCCGGCGGGCAAGCACGGCGCGGGCGGGCATACTCAGCGCGCGGACGAGCGCTACCAACGACGCGGCGACCAGCAGTCCGGCCAGGCGCGGCTGCTCGAACCAGCGAGCCAGCGGACCCGACAGGCCGATCACGGCGGCTGCCAGCGTGCCCGCGACCAGAGTCGTGCTCCACCACGCGGTATCGCGCGCGGCGCGGTCCAGGCGCGGGCGCTGGATCAGCGCGTCGTGGAAGCCGACCGGTGCGACGTGCGCGATCAGCTCTTGCGCTGCGACCGTCAGCGCAACCAAGCCGAAGTCCGCCGGTTCCAGCAGCCGCGTGAGAATTAGGGTTGTGATCCCCGCCAGCAGGTAACGCGCCAGGCTGCCCCCTGCCGCCCATAGGCTGCTGGCGAGCGCCTGGGTCCGGGTTGGTAGAGCCTCATCAGCCGGCAGGTCGATCACGGCAGCCGTCCGTCTCTCAGCGGTGCAGGCACATGTCGGCGCAGGGTACGCGCAGCTAGTGCGTTCGCGGAACCTCTACTATTATATGGCGGGCGCGTGTGTGGGGCTGATCGGAACATTCCCATGCCAGCAATGTACGACATTGTCATGCTCGTGCTGAACGACGTCGCCTACGATTCGCGGGTGCGGCGCGAGGCGGCGGCGCTGGCGCGTGCTGGTCATCGGCACGCAGCGCTATGGCGGGGCGCTGCCCGACCGTGAGCGGCTCGACGGTTACGACCTCTGGCGCGTGCGCTATGGGCGCTATGGTGCGGGGCTGCATCGCCCCTGGCGCTGGATGCGGCACGCACTGCAGGCGGCACAGATCATCCGCACGCTGCGCGGCGTGCAGGCGCGTGTCCACCACGCGCACGACCTGCCCGCGCTGCTGGTGGTGTGGGTGGCGCGGATCGGCCTGCGGCCGCGCGCCCGATTGGTCTACGACGCACACGAGTTGTACCTGTTTATGTCTCCGTATCCGTCGGCCTGGATCAACCGCTGGCACGCGCTGACCCGGCCGATTTTCATGCGCATCGAGGGCGCGGTTGCGCGCCGGGCTGATCTGGTGCTGACACTCTCCGAGCCGAACGCGCGGCTGCTGGCACGCTGGTACGGTATCGCGCGCCCGACGGTGATCGCCAACGCCGTCGATCCACCCGCCGACGCAGCGGCAGACGGGCACCCCTGGCTGAACGGATCGGGCTGCGCGGTGGTACATATCGGCGAGATCACGGAGCGTGGCCGGGCGCTGAGCGAAATGGTGCGCGCCCTGGCGCTGTTGCCGGAGCCGGTCACACTGGCATTTCTCGGGTGGGGGGCGGATCAAGAGCGGCTGGGCGCGCTGGCACGCTCGCTGCATGTCGGCGAGCGTGTGATGTTTCTGCCGCCGGTTTCTCCGGACAAGGTTGCCGCCGCGGTTCGGCCTGCACAGGCGGCACTGGTGCTCCAGCGACCCGATTCGATCAACGCCCGCGCGGCGGCGCCGATCAAGCTTTACGAGGCAGTCGCCGCCGGGCTGCCGGTGGTGGCATCAGACACGCCCGATTTGCGGCAGGTCGTGCGCCGTTACGGGCTGGGGCCGGTGTG